>JASLBZ010000106.1 GCA_030146285.1 Neisseriaceae bacterium
AAAAATGTGTTCGCGCAGGTGGTAAACACAATGACTTAGAAAATGTCGGCTACACGGCACGTCACCACACATTCTTTGAAATGTTGGTTAACTTTAGCTTTGGTGATTATTTCAAGCTTGAAGATTTTTTGTTTGCATGGGAGTTTTTGACCAGTGAAGATTGGTTAAACTTGCCAAAAGAAAAATTGATGGCAACAGTGTATGCAGAAGATGATGAAGCATACGACATTTGGAACAAAGAAATTGGCTTGCCACACGATCGCATCATTCGCATTGGCGACAACAAAGGCGAGCGTTTTGCATCAGATAACTTCTGGACCATGGGCGATACTGGTCCTTGTGGCCCTTGTTCTGAAATCTTCTTTGATCATGGTGACCATTTGTTTGGTGGCCCTCCAGGAAGCCCTGACGAAGATGGTGACCGTTTTATCGAGATTTGGAACTGTGTATTCATGCAGTTTAACCGCGATGAAGCGGGTGTGATGCACAATCTACCAAAACCATCAGTGGATACTGGTATGGGTTTGGAACGTATTTCTGCTGTCTTACAACATGTGAACAGCAACTACGAAATTGATTTATTTGAAAACCTATTAAAAGCAGCAGCGCGTGAAACTGGCGTGCCTTTTAGCCAAGACATTCCAAGCTTAAAAGTGATTGCCGACCATATTCGTGCTTGCTCATTCTTGATTGCTGATGGCGTATTGCCAAGCAATGAAGGCCGTGGTTATGTATTGCGTCGCATTATTCGCCGCGCGGTACGTCATGGTTACAAATTGGGTCAAAATAACGCCTTCTTCTACAAATTGGTTCCCGATTTGGTGAATGAAATGGGACAAGCTTATCCTGAGCTACTAGAACGCAAAGTGGCCATTATGGAAGCTTTGGAACTAGAAGAAAGCCGTTTTGCGCAAACCCTAGAAACAGGCATGGCACTTTTAGAAGAAGCTTTACAAGACAATGATGCGACCTTGTCTGGTGAAGTGATTTTCAAATTGTACGATACCTATGGTTTCCCATATGACTTAACAGCCGATATTTGCCGTGAGCGCAATATTCAAATGGACGGTGAAGGTTTTGAGCGCGAGATGGAAGCACAGCGTACCCGTGCGCGCGCTGCTCAGAAATTCAAAGCCAATACACAATTGGTTTACGATGGTGTAGCGACCCGATTTGTCGGTTATGCACAACGCTATGTTGAAGCAAAAGTCATGGCACTTTATTGCAATGATGAAGCCGTACAATCATTAGAAGCAGGCCAAACAGGTGCTGTGGTTTTGGACATGACTCCGTTTTATGCTGAAAGTGGTGGTCAGGTCGGCGATGTGGGTACGATTCGCACCATGAATAGCAGCTTTGAAGTACACGATACCCAAAAAATCAAAGCCACAGTATTTGGTCACTTTGGTGTTTTAACCCGAGGCAGCCTGAAAGTGGGCGACCTTGTTAGTGCACAAGTTGAAGAAGTGATTCGCGAAGCCAATATGCGTAACCACAGTGCAACCCACTTGATGCATGCGGCACTTCGCATGGTTTTGGGTGAGCATGTAGAGCAAAAAGGCTCATTGGTTACGGCTGAGCGTACCCGTTTTGACTTCTCTCATCCTAAAGGCATGAGCGATGCTGAGATTTCTCAAGTTGAGCGCATTGTTAACCAAGCTATTTTGGCTAACGTCGAAGTCAAAGCCCAAGTGATGAGCTACGATGATGCGATGGCAGCAGGCGCAATGGCTTTATTTGGTGAAAAATACGGCGATGAAGTTCGTGTTTTGAGCATGGATAAATTCTCGGTTGAGCTTTGTGGTGGTACACACGTGGATCGCACTGGTGATATTGGTTTGTTTAAAATCGTATCAGAAGCCGGTATTGCTGCTGGTGTGCGCCGTGTGGAAGCCGTTACTGGTTTGGGTGCTTTGTCTTGGGCGCAAGAGCAAGAAAGCTTGATTAAAGAAACCGTGGCGGAAGTTAAAGCACAAACACCGCAAGATATTATTGCGAAAATCCAAGCGGCGCAAAACCACACCAAACAGTTAGAAAAAGCATTGTCTCAAGCAAAAGCTGAACTGGCACAACATGCTGGTAAAGAATTGTTTGCAGGTGCAAAAGTGGTTGGTGCTGCGAAATTGGTGGTGGCAACAATGGATGGCGTTGATGGCACGGCGATTCGTGACGTGGTGACAGACATGACAGGCTTGGCTGATAATTTGGTTGTGCTGCTAGCGGCTGTGAATGACGATAAAATTGCCTTGTGTGCAGGTGTTTCTAAAGCATTCTCAAAACAAGTTAAAGCAGGGGATTTGGTTAAATTTATTGCTGAACAAGTTGGCGGTAAAGGTGGCGGTCGTCCTGATTTGGCACAAGCCGGTGGTTCCGATGTGGCAGCACTACCAACTGCATTGGCTGGTATTGAGGCTTGGGTTGCTGAAAAACAAGCTTAATTTTATAGATTGATGTTTTTAAAAATGCGCTACTAAAAAGTAGCGCATTTTTTGTACAAATGATTTTATTTGTATGTCATTATGTGTGTGTTTCTATGTGGGAAAATAACACCAATGAAAAAATACAGATTGTTAATGGCGATAGTGGGCGCAATGCTTTTGAGTTCTTGTGTTGTTTGGAATGACATGAGAATGATGGACGATGTTGTTTCAGGAAATTCAGGCAGAAATTCAAGACCTGCTATCAATGTTCGTGATGTGCAGATTCCCAAAATCGAGGTAGTAAAAGGGACACCCGAGGGTGTTTTTATTGATTACCACACCAATGGTCAATTGAAAATTGAATCGTATGTTGAAAATGGTGAGCTTAATCGCTACGTAAAAACCTATTATGATAATGGTCAGTTGCAAAGCGAAACCATCTTGGTCAATGGTTTATCGGAAGGCTTGTCTTATGGTTATACACGCGATGGCAAACTCAATACAGAAATTCCCTATCACAAAGGTCGTGCCAATGGCATTGTGAAGCGATTTAATCCAGATGGCAGTATATTGGGTATTATGGAATACAAAAATGGTCAGTTGGTTCGTACCCAATCAGGCTTAGAGTATGAAGGCAGTCTGAAGAAATAAAGTTATCAAATATAAAAAAGCCCTAAATTTAGGGCTTTTTTTATCAAGATGTGAATATTATTTTTTATCGCCAATTTTGCTTTCTTGGCCGGAAATTAAATTGATAATATTGCTTTTGTGGC
>JASLBZ010000120.1 GCA_030146285.1 Neisseriaceae bacterium
TTTGGCAACACACACTTCAAAGCCCTTACAGGCAGCCTTAACCGACATGAATAAGCACTCGAATAACATCATTGCTCGGACGGTATTTTTGAACCTCAGTCGCCAAGAGGCAGCGGGTGGCAGTGTTGAGAAAAGCAATCAAATCATGCGCGATGTTTTGCAAAAAAATGGCATAGATAGCAGTTCGTTGGTGTTAGAAAATGGTTCTGGACTGTCACGAGATGAGCGCGTGAGCGCCAAAATGATGGCCAATATGCTGCATGCCAGTTACCAAAGTCCATTGGCTCAAAATATGATTGATACTTTGCCTGTGGGTGGTGAAAAAGGTGGCACATTGTCCAAACGCTTTGTTGGTCAATCTGGCCAATATCTTTTGAAAACAGGTACTTTGGAAAATGTGCGTGCTTTGGCTGGCTATTGGTTTCCCGATGCAAGCGATTCGGGTAAGTCACCTTTGGTGGTGGTGGTGATTCTGAATGAGAGCCCTTATCCAAACCAATTAGAGGATTTGGATAAGGCTGTGAGTCAATTAATTGGGGAAGTGAACCCAACTTAGGATTGAAATTATTGTTTTTGCCCACATATAAGCAAAAACACATGATTTAAATACATTGGAATAATTATGCAAGCTGTTAAAATGTACACCACCCAAGTTTGTCCATATTGCACGATGGCAAAAAACTTGTTAAAGCAAGTTGGCGTGACCAAAATTGAAGAAATTCGCATTGATGAAGATCCACAAGCCCGTGCAAAAATGATGCAGCTGACTGGTCGACGCACCGTGCCACAGATTTTTATTGGCTCAACCCACGTTGGTGGTTTTGATGATTTAAGTGCTTTGCACAAAGCGGGCAAATTATTGCCTTTACTCAACAATTCATGATTTTAAAGCGTATATTTTAAGG
Organism: Neisseriaceae bacterium; assembly: GCA_030146285.1. Classification (GTDB taxonomy): domain Bacteria; phylum Pseudomonadota; class Gammaproteobacteria; order Burkholderiales; family Neisseriaceae; genus JASLFS01. The sequence continues at coordinate 906 of JASLBZ010000120.1, forward strand.
AAAAAGAACGATGAGCGAACAGAACGAAGCACAACAAGTAGAATCAACAGAACCAGTTTTCAATATTGAAAAATTGTATACCAAAGATATTTCTTTGGAAGTGCCACATGCACCTGAAGTTTTCTTGTCGCAAGAGCAACCAGAAGTTGAAATGAAAGTTGCTGCTCAAGGCACCAAAATTGAAGATGGTTTTTTTGAGTGCTCTGTTACGATTACAGTAACAGCCACATTGGCTGACAAACGTGTGATGTTTTTGAACGAAGTGGTTCAAGCCGGTATTTTCCGCATCCAAAACATGCCAGAAGATGATTTGGGCTTATTGTTAGGCGTTGCTTGTCCTAATATCTTGTACCCATATGCTCGTGAAGCGATTTCTAGCATTGTAACGCGCGCTGGTTTCCCTCCTGTGTTGTTGGCTCCAATCAACTTTGAAGCCATGTACCACCAAAACCAAAACAGTGAAGGCCAAGCTTAAGCTGGCACGAAACCGCATTGAAAAAAGCCAGCAAACGCTGGCTTTTTTGTTGGGTATTTTTCATGCCATCAGCAAAAATCAGTTTATTGGCTTTTGACGATGTCAGTTAATGGCCAGCGGGGTTTGACATTGAAGCTGCCCACTGTTTGTGCTGCATCTAAATGCATTGCCCCTGCAAATGCAATCATTGCGCCATTGTCGGTACACAAAGCCAAAGGCGGAAAGAAGACTTGGGTTTTGGGTAGGGCATGTAAACTTTCACGCAAAGCCCAGTTGGCACCAACACCACCTGCCACCACCAATTGTTGGTAGCCTGTTTGCTTTAATGCTTTTTTGGCTTTTTGGGTTAAGACATCAACAACAGCTTCTTGAAAAGCACGACAAATATCATTGCGTGTTTCTTCGCTGATGGTGTCGCTGTTGGTTTGGGTTTTAATCTGATTTACAGCAGTTAATACCGCAGTTTTTAAGCCAGAAAAACTCATGTTCAAATCGCCTGAATGCAACATTGGGCGTGGAAATTGAAATGCATCTTGGGTGCCTAATTTGGCCAACTCAGACAGCTTGGCTCCGCCAGGGTAGGGTAAGCCCAATAATTTGGCTGTTTTGTCAAAAGCTTCACCGGCAGCATCATCCACACTCTCACCCAGTAGTTGATAATCTCCAATGGCTTTAACCGCCATAAATTGACTGTGACCACCAGATACCAATAAAGCAACAAATGGAAATTCGGGCTTGGTGTCTGCGAGCAAGGGCGATAGCAAATGGCCTTCTAAGTGGTGTACTGGAATCACAGGAATGTTCAATGACATGGCCAAGGCATTGGCGAAACTGGTGCCTGCTAAAAGTGCACCACCTAAACCTGGGCCTTGGGTATATGCGATGGCATCGATGTCTTGATAGGTTTTGCCGGCTTCTTGTAAACAAGCTTCGGTTAGTGGCGTCAGTCTGTGAATGTGATCGCGACTGGCCAATTCTGGTACCACACCACCATATTGAGCATGCATGGCAATTTGTGTGTGCAATTGATGCGCCAACATCCCTGCATCTGTGTCGTACAAAGCCACACCTGTTTCATCACAAGACGATTCAATTCCTAAAACCAACATATCTTTTAAACCTAACGTACAACGTGTTTGACAAAGCAAGTATTGTATCCGATTCACTTTGTCATTGCTTGAATTTGTATTTTCAATACCGTTGAGCCAAGGATATGTTAGGGGCGATAGGGTGAAATTGTGCAGTTGCGAGAAGTTTGATGTAAGTGGTCTATGTGATGAAATAACATTGACAGTGTTCTGATTATATTCAATGATTGTTTAAAAATGAGGACCTTAACTTAAACAAAGGGAGAATAAAATGTTATCACTACAAGAATGGTTAACCGCTGATTTGATTGACATGGCACCCGATAGCCCAACTTGCGAGACGCAATTCAAACAATTTGGCTTGCGCAAAGCATTTCATGGCGCAGTTCGAACAATACGTTGTTTCCAAGATAATGGCTTGGTGAAAACGTTGCTCAATACCGAAGGGCAAGGACAGGTGCTGGTGATTGATGGTGGTGGTTCTTTGTACAGTGCATTGGTGGGGGATTTAATTGCAGCAAGCGCATGTGAGCACAACTGGGCAGGTATTATTGTGTATGGTGTCGTGCGTGACAGTGTGGCATTGAATAAATTACCCATTGGGATAAAAGCATTGGGCACTAACCCGAAAAAAAGTGCGAAAAATGGCTCTGGTGAAGTGGATTGTCCTGTGAACTTTGGTAAAGTAACTTTTCATGCAGGCGACTATGTTTATAGTGATGAAGACGGTATTATCGTGGTTTCAAAACCGATTCATCATGAGGAATAAACATGGAAGTTTCAGCACAATGGGTTGATGGCATTTGTTTTTTGGGAACCACAGAAAGTGGACACAGTGTGGTCATGGATGGTGCTCCTGCTGTTGGCGGGCACAATCGTGGTGCACGACCAATGGAAATGCTGCTTTTGGGTATTGCTGGTTGCTCAAGCATTGATGTGGTTAATATTGTGAAAAAGCAGCGCCAAGACATTGTCGATTGCTTTACCCATGTGAAAGCCGAGCGTGCGCAAACAGAACCGAAGGTCTTTACCAAGATTCACATTCATTTTGAAGTTCTTGGCAAGGATTTAAAAGAAGACGCTGTTGCCAAAGCGGTTGAATTATCAGCAGAGAAATATTGCTCTGCTTCTATTATGTTGGGCAAAGCGTGCGAAATAAGCCACAGCTTTGAAGTAAAACAAGCTTAAATACCAAAACCAATCAAGTTAATTGGTGGTAGATGAAACACAGGCAGCCTGAAAATCATTCAGGCTGCCTGTGTTCTTATAAATGGGTGATGATGGTTTGAATGTCATGTAAGGCTGTTTGATTTTGTGGCAGGTTTTGACTGGGAAGTTGGTCGATAACATTACACACATGGGCATAATTCAAGTCCAATTCTCGCGCCAAGATGGCTTCAGGCATTCCTGTCATTCCCAGAACATCGGCGCCATGTTGCTTTAATATCTTGATTTCGGTACCGGTTGGTAAGCGCGGACCTTGCAAGCAAGCATAAACGGCTTGAGAGTGGCATTGAATATTCAATGATTTGGTTTTTTGTAAAATAAGTTCACGCAGGCTCTTTGAGTATGGCTCTTCAAATGACATATTGGGCACAGGGCGAGTGCTGTTTTCAAAAAACGTATGCTCACGGCTGTAGGTATTGTCGATGATGTCATTGGGAACCACCAGTTGTCCTGGTGTGATGATGGGGTTTAATGCGTAAACAGTTGATATAGAAACAATATTGTCTGCTTTAGCCTCTTTAAGTGCCCAGATGTTTGCACGGTAATTGATTTCATGCGGTGCAAGGTAATTGGCATAGCCATGGCGTATTAAAAAGGCCACTTCTTGCTCTCCAATAGCAACAAAAACAATCGGACTTGACGGTAGACCATAAGGTGTACGAATAATCTGTCGTCTGATGATATTCAATCCCAATCGCTGCAGCAACTCATTACTGCCCATTATTGCAAGCATAATTACCTCAAACATATAAAAATAAATACCATGACAGTATAACTTATTGTCATGAATTTAAAAGACCTATCCTGATTTTTAAGAGTTTGAAAAAAGCAATCTAGCATGGTGTATGGGGAATAACTTAACGATATGCCATAACATTATTTAATTACTTGTTAATGAGATAGAGATTTGGCTGCATTTTTGATGGGAATAAATTGAATCTGGTTTCATAAATAAGATTTTTCATGTCTGAGTGGATTCAAAAATCACGTTCCTTTTTTTCTTTATTATGCCCCTTGTTTCACTTGGTGGAACTGTAATTTCGGCTGTCGATATTGGTAAATTGTGCCTTAAAATATCGCAATTAAATAAAACAGACAAAGAAAATAGCTTTTTTATTGAATGATTTACTGCTGGTTTGTATTCTTAAGTCTATAAAAATATTGAGTAAACCGAAAAACATCATTACATTAAAGTCTTTACTTAGTGGCATGTTTGCCTGTAAGTTAAAAAGCGTATCTATTAAAGAATACTGCAAATAAATCAACTCAAAATAAAATAATAATAATATTGTCATTAATTAATATATTAATAATGACGCTTAAGATCCCAAAGGAGAATGTGATGTCTGAGAACGGTAATTTTGCCAAAGTCCTCGGTACCAAAGAGGTATTGGCGCTGGCATTTGGTGCGATGATTGGCTGGGGCTGGATTGTATTAACTGGCGATTGGATTCAATCTGCTGGTAGTTTTGGTGCCATTATAGCAATGGCATTGGGCAGTATTATCATTATCTTTATTGGATTGGCGTATGCCGAGCTGGCTTCTGCGATGCCCCAAGAAGGTGGTGCACAAATTTTTACCTATCGGGCACTGGGGCATTCCGCATCCTTTTTATGTACATGGTCGCTCATTTTGGGCTATGTTTCCGTTGTGGCATTCGAAGCTGTGGCTTTGCCTACGGTATTGGATAATTTGATTCCCAATTACCAAGTGATTCGACTTTGGAACGTGGCCGGTTGGGATGTCTACTTAACGTGGGCTTTGGTGGGCATGGCAGGAACTGCTTTGGTGGTGGCTTTGAATTACTTTGGTATTCAGGGTGCCAGTGCATTTCAAACCATGGTGACTTTGGTTATTGTTATTGTGGGTGCTGCATTTGTTCTGGCATCGGGTATTAATGGCTCAGAAAGCAATTTGATGCCGCATTTTAATACCACACCGATTGAGAACAGTCCGTTTAATCCCATGCTCGCTGGCATGTTGCCTGTGATTATGATGGTACCGTTTATGTTTGTGGGTTTTGATGTGATTCCACAAACCGCATCAGAAATCAATTTGCCACCCAAGTCTATTGGTCGTTTGCTCATCGCGTCGGTATTGGCTGCTATGGTGTTTTATTGCGCGATTATTTTTGGTGTGAGTTATGCTCTGCCACAAAATGTTATGAACGGTGATGTTTTGACCACACCACAAGCGATGGAAGCTGTATTCAATACCCATTGGGCTGCCAAAGTGATGGTATTGGCTGGTTTGGCTGGTATTGTGACCAGTTGGAATGCATTCTTTATCGGTGGTAGTCGTGCTATTTATGCTTTGGCTCATGCCAAAATGTTGCCAGCATTCTTAGGTAAGGTACATCCGATTCACAAGACTCCCGTGAATGCGATTTACTTAATCGGTATCTGTACTTTCTTCGCACCGCTATTGGGTCGAAAAGCCTTGTTGTGGTTTGTGAATGCGGGTAGTTTGGGCATTGTGATTGCTTACTTTATGGTGTGCATCTCATTCTTGGTATTGCGTCGACGTGAGCCGAATATGAAACGCCCATTTAAAGTTGCCAATGGTACCTTGGTTGGTATTATCGCTTCGGTTTGCAGTGCTGGTTTGATTTACATGTACATGCCATTTAGCCCATCTGCTTTGAGTTTTGGGGAGTGGATGATTTTTGGTGTGTGGATGGTGTTGGGCTTGTTCTTTTATGTGAGTGCACGCAAGCAATTTGGTACCAAAGAGACCAAACACATCATTACCAAAGATTGGACATCTTGATGTTTGGAACTAAAAAAAGCTGCCAAAAGGCAGCTTTTTTTTGATGTTACTTTGGGATGTTCGAATGGATACTGTCTTGCAAAGCATCTAATAAAGCATAGCGTTTTCGGTACATAGAACGTTTTTTACTGGCAATCTCAGACAGATCTTTACGACAAGCTTCCAATGGAATTTGGTAATAACCTAATGCAGCATTTGTTTTACCTTGGCATTCACTCCAAAAAGAATTGTAATCAAATTTCACTTTGTTATTGTAACGCCTGGTTTTGATTTGATTTTGAAATGGAATGCCCAGTAAAGACGTGATTCCAATTTGTTTGGCAAACTCCCTTACAATTTGAATCAACAAAAAATGAGGGCGCATGCCAAAGAAAACTTTGGTTAAAGCACTCATGCAAACGCTCGCATCTATTTTGGGGCCTTGCATAGAGGTAATGAGCATTTGCTTGTCGGCTAGCAATACAAAAGTACACTGGTAAATCAGCTCATCATTGGATTTTTTACGCAACGAAATACACCAAAAACCTTCTTCACAACAAATGGTATTGAATTCCAATGAGGCTGTATAGTCATCCAAAATATCGGCCAAAACATATTTTTGTTGGCGTAATAAAGTGTTGTTTGGATCGATGGTTTGCAAGATTTGCAGATTTCGTTGCCAATCGTCGATCAATAGCTGGTGTTTTTGTTTGTTGGGCAGCGTTTTATCAGCGAAATTTTTAAGCAGAGTATAGCTAAGCTCTTGGCGATTGTTAAACAAGCTCACCAAGATAGGCGATTGATTAACAAACGCCTCAAAGTTTTGGATATAGGGTTTGGCTCGCCAATAGCGAATGGCGAATTTACTGATGTGAAGCGGATTGTTAAAGCTGTGTTCTTGGTATAGGTAACGCGTTGGAAATCGATAGATCATGTCATATTTCGTTGATTGAATAGACAATCAAGTCACTTTGATAAAGAATAAAATAACGCAATGTTACCATGCCAATGAAGTGAAGGGCACTTTGCAGGCACATTGTCACATTTGTATCACAAAACCTGAGGCAAGCGAACAACACTTCTCTTACAAACCAATAGGCAGGCTGTCACGCTGCCTATTGAATCTTCGTTATTTATGCAAGCGTAATGGTAACAGGCGCATGGTCGCTGGGTCGTTCCCAACCTCGTGTTGCTTCATCGACAACCACGCTTTGCGTATTGGCTAATAAATTGGCAGTGACCAAAATCAAGTCAATGCGCAAGCCCAATTTGCGACGGAACATGTTCATGCGGTAATCCCACCAAGTGTAGGCAACTGTATCTGGATACAAATGGTGAAAAGAATCGGTTAAACCCAAATCAAGTAGGTTTTTTAACCACAAACGTTCTGCATCAGAACACAAAATCTTGCCCTCCCATTTAACTGGGTCGTACACATCGATGTCATGTGGGGCAATATTGAAGTCACCCAATAACACCACTTTCTCATGTTCTGCCAATTCGGCTTTCATTTTGTTGTGAAGCGATGCAAACCATTTTTCTTTGTAGGCATACTTTTCAGTACCAACTGCTTCACCATTGACACAGTAAACATCGATCACACGGGTATCGCCAAAGGTTGCGGCAATCACACGGCGTTGTGGGTCGTCAAAATCGGTAAAACCAACCGTCACATCGGTGGCAGGTAATTTACTGATTAACGCCACACCGTTATAGGTTTTTTGGCCATACCAAGCACAGTGGTAGCCGATTTCAGTGAATGCTGCTTCTGGAAATTTATCATGATCCAGTTTCAATTCTTGAAGTGCCAATACATCCACAGGGTTGTCAGTTAACCATTGAATAACATGGGGCAAGCGAACGTTGAGAGAGTTAACATTCCAAGTGGTAATTTGCATATCAATCCTAAGCTTATTTAAAAACGAGTATCAGTTGTACAACTGCAATGGCAATCACCATCAAACCAGCCACGATGCGCACCATTTTATGTTGAAAAAAGCGCTTAATGCTGCTGGCCAAAAAACCAATCATGAGTAAATTTGGCAGTGTACCAAGCCCGAATGCTAACATAATCAAACCGCCTTGTAAGGCACTGCCTGAGGTTAATGCATAGGTTGATGCGGTGTAAACCAAGCCACAAGGTAACCAGCCCCAAAGAACGCCAGCCATTAGGCTGCCAGAATAGGAGCGAATGGGCAGGAATTTGCCCAAAATGGGATTGAGTTTCTTCCAAATGGGTTTGCCAATGATTTCCAGTTTTTGGATACCATGAGAAAAACCAGCCAGATACAAACCCATTAAAATTAACAAGCCATTGGCAATGGCAAATAACCCCAGTTGTAAGGTTCTGTCTTGTTGTAAGCCAATTGCAAATTGGGTGAGTGCACCGAGCAACACACCAATAACGACATAACTGAAGATTCTGCCAAAATTGAGCAAAAAAATCATCGGTAAGCGTTTCATGTGCTTGGGAATTTGCAATACAAATGCAGAGCTAAGACCTCCGCACATACCAACACAGTGTCCACCACTTAAAAAACCACTCATAAAGATGGCCAATAAAGAAAGAGATTCCATTGTAATATCGCTGTTTGATAAAGTAATATTATAACGTGTTGTTCACCCTAGGCGCGTATGAGTTTTGTATTGCTGATTGTATGAAAATAGCCAAATGCAAAAATATGCATCTGGCTATCATTTTGAATCCTGAAACAGTTTTTACGCGTATTTGGATTGTTTGGTCACAGTGCCTTGTTCGGTGATGAAACTGGTTGATTGAGGGAACGCAATGTAGGTCACTTCATCAGCGTCTAAATCAAAATCACTGAATGAATAGCTGTGAATATTCATGTCATGAATGGTGCTGACATAGGCTTTCTTGCTATTTGAATCAAAACACACGCTGTATAAGGTTGTTTCCATGCTTTGAGTGGTTTCGTCGTAATATAAACCATAAGGAATGGTAAATGATTTGAGCAATTGAAAATACTGATTGATGGCATGGATTTCATTGCCAGCAATGGGAGCATTTTGCAAGGCATAAGCTGCTCGAATAAAACGCAAGATAGAACGGTAGTCACGATTGGTTTTGACAAAGCTTGGCACATCATCAAAGAACTTTTCTTTTAAAGTTTGTATGCCAATGCAATCAATGCTGATTTTTGCATTGTCTAAACAAGCTTGGTAAAGATTAACCAACCAGTTGAAGTTATAAGTATTGGTAATGGTGCCAATCATATTATCGTGTACAAGCCAGCTGTGCTTGTCATATTCAACTACAATACTAGCCCCACTTTTGTCAGCAAAGGCAAACTGCAACGGCACGGTGAAGCCCGACTCTATTAATGCTAAGTTGGTGATGTCAATATAATTGAGCATGTTAATCACCTCATTAACATCTTTGCAGTTTCCCAGCAAAAACGTTAAAACCATATAGCTTGACATGGCAAATGTTTTCGTTGAATCAGGAACTGTTGGGTATTCAGGAGCGTTGGGTGCGTAATTGGCACAGCCCATTAAACCATGCTCATTCATGCCATCATTTACTGAGGTTGAGCTATAACAATTAATACCCATGACAGCATGTTGTGTTGTTAGGGTCGCAATTGGAGATGCAAAATTCAAATTATCATAACACTCAGACTGACGCGGTATAAACAATAAATTGGCATTGTAATTAAAAGCATAATCCATATTGCTGCCTAAAAGACAACCGTCTGTGTAAGGTAAAATTAGGGTGGTACACATAAAGATCCTTGATGATTTTTGTGTTATATGATTTCAATAGTCACGACGCAAATGAATATTGGTATTTACGTTGTTGGCTATTGATTTTATTGTAGTGGTAACCGTATTATTTTATTCCAGTAATTCTTTTGAAACCAATTGTTTATGATAAATTTTTTTATCTTTTTATTAATTAAAAAATAATAGATAAACTATTACAAAACTTTATAAAAAAATGCAGTATTAACGCTAGATTGTCAGTTTGAGTCATGATGAATTTAGGCTGTTGTAAGCCTTATTGTTATCGCCGCGGCAGAAGATGCGCTTTAATAAAATGAATGATTATAAAGAGATAGGCTTCCAATTGAATTGGCTCTTCCAATATGAATATATTGTGCTATAATTCTGGCTCATTTTGCTTTAACGGGCCTGTAGCTCAGGGGTTAGAGCAGGGGACTCATAATCCCTTGGTCGTGGGTTCGAAACCCACTG
>JASLBZ010000173.1 GCA_030146285.1 Neisseriaceae bacterium
AATTCAGATAATGTTCAAGTTACGATGAAAGCTCATCTCGAATGATTTTCGTACCGGCTGTTAATGCATTGAGTTTGCCTCTTGCTACCTGACGAGACAAAGGAGCCATACCGCAATTGGTTGATGGATAGAGTTTGTCAGCATCGACAAATTGCAGAGCTTTTCGTAGGGTATTGGCAACGTCTTCTGGTGTTTCAATGGTATTACTTGCCACATCAATCGCACCGACCATGACTTTTTTGCCTCGAATTAACTCAATCAAATCCATTGGCACATGTGAGTTTTGGCACTCCAATGAAACAATATCAATATTGGACTTTTGTAGTTTAGGAAAAGCCGCTTCGTATTGGCGCCATTCTGATCCCAAGGTTTTTTTCCAGTCGGTATTGGCTTGGATGCCATAACCGTAACAAATGTGCACAGCTGTTTCACATTTAAGGCCTTCAATGGCTCTTTCTAAGGTGGCAACACCCCAATCATTCACTTCATCGAAAAAGACGTTGAATGCAGGTTCGTCAAATTGGATAATATCAACGCCGGCAGCTTCTAATTCTTTGGCTTCTTGGTTGAGAATTTTAGCAAATTCCCAAGCCAGCTTTTCTCGACTTTTGTAGTGATTGTCATACAAGGTGTCAATCATTGTCATGGGCCCTGGCAATGCCCATTTAATCGGCTTGTCCGTCAATTGGCGCAAGAATTTGGCATCTTCAACAAAAACCGGTTTTTCACGAGCCACTGCACCGATCACGGTGGGAACGCTGGCATCATAACGATTGCGAATTCTCACGGTCTCACGCTTTTCAAAATCCACACCGCTTAGATGCTCAATAAATGTGGTTACAAAATGCTGACGGGTTTGTTCGCCATCACTGACAATATCAATACCAGCGAGTAATTGTTCTTGTAATGACAAGCGCAAAGCATCTTGTTTGCCATCTAGCAATTCAGCATCTTGTAGCTTCCAAGGTGACCACAATTTTTCAGGTTCAGCAAGCCAAGAAGGTTTGGGTAGGCTGCCTGCAGTCGAAGTAGGTAGTAGTATTTTCATCATCTATGCTCTTTTGTATTTTGATTCATCAAGCCGCGTAATGCGAAGCCCATTCATTGAGAATGCTTTGGTATGGCTTGATAAATTGTTCTTCAGTAAACTTCCCTTGCGTGATGGCCAATTGATTGCGCTCTTCTCGGTCATAAACAATTTGGGTAGAAGAGTGATCAGGGTTTTTCAAGCTTGGTTGGTAGTATTTTTCGGCCGCAGAGTTGGCATTGTAAATTTCAGGTCGATAAATTTTTTGAAACGTTCCCATCGTACTAATGGCGCTAATCAGCTCAAGATTGGTGTAGTCACTTAGTAAGTCACCTGAAAAATAAAAAGCAAAAGGCGCAACACTGTTCGCAGGCATAAAATAACGAACCGTTAAACCCATCTTTTTAAAATATTCGTCAGTTAAAGAATATTCATCTTGTTTGTATTCCACACCCAGTATGGGGTGGTGATTTTCCGTTCTGTGATAGGTTTTGCTGCTAGAAACACTGAGGCAAATAACGGGCGGCTTGTTAAAGTGTTCTTTGTATGCATCTGAGTTCACCAAATATTGGAATAATTTGCCGTGCAAAACGCCAAAGTTCTCTGGAGCACTGAATGTTTTTTGCTTTTTGCTGTGTTCCAACAACAAAACACTGAAGTCGTAATCTCGCACATACGATGAAAAACTGTTGCCAACCATGCCTTGGATGCGTTTATTGTTTGTGTTGTCAACAATGGTTGTTTTCAAAATTTCAATCACAGGAAAAGCATTGCCATCGCCTTTGATGTCCATGTTTGCAGAAACAATATCAATTTCAACACTGTAGCGATCACCTTTTGGATTGTCCCAATTTGCCAAGTGATTAAAACTGTTGTTAATCATTCTTAAAGTTTTGCGTAAGTTTTCTTGGCGACTCTCACCTCTGGCGAGATTGGCAAAGTTGGTGGTCAGGCGTGTGCTGTCTGCTGGTTGGTAATTCTCATCAAAACGAATACTGTTAATAGTACAAATAAATTCGTGGCCCATGGCAATGGCTCCTTAATTAATTGATTGATGCAATCATTTATACCCAAATCTGTGTATGAGTAAAAACGGTTTTTTTTAATGAGAGTATGAGATTAATTCATAGTGATGATTTTGGAAGGATGGGTACGGCATTTTTGTTTCGTGCAAGCGGCATCCGAAAATGGCAATTCAGAAGCATGATAGTGAAGGAATTAAAAGCGGGTTTTTGATGGAGGTGATTGATTTTGAATAAGAATGGTTATCTTTTTAAAAATGTAAATATCATAAACAAGTGAATAAATTAAGTTTGTCTTAAGAAAGGAAGGTTATAGTCAACTTATTATAGTTACTTATCATAGGATTTGAGATGACTAAGCAAAACATTCTTCTTAAGCTACACCGTTATATAGCACTGTGTATTAGCCCATTTTTATTGGTGATTTTAATCTCGGGTGCAGTCTTAAGCTTTAAGCCAATTTTGGCCCCTGAAGCCGGTGGCGTATTGAGTCAAGAGCAATTGCCGGTTTTGCAAAAGATTGAGAACGACATTGGTTCAGATAAAATCAGTGCGGTTCATTTTTCATTGAATGCCAAACAAGTGTATGTCGATGTTGATAAAGTTGGTACACAGGTTTTTGATGCACAAACAGGGCAGTTTATTGAAAATGCAGGGATGAAGCTAGAAACTTACCAATGGTTTAAATCATTGCATAAAAAAATGCTGCTTGGTTTGGGTGATTTGGTCACTTGGACAACGTATTTGTTTTTGGCCAGTATGCTATTTGGTTTTGCCATGTTGATGAAGCCAAGAGCGAATAAAACTTTAATGAGTATTCATAACTTATTGGCTTGGGTATTCATGCCTTTGGTTGTGATGTTGCCCATTACCGCTATTTTATTGGACTTTAAAGTAGGTGCTCCTGATTACAAAAAAACGTTTGCAGACACACAAGTATTGCCCATCTCAGTAGTTGCTGATTTGGTCAATAAGCAACCTGAAGTGGGTTTGTTGCAAGGCATTGAAATGAAAAGAGGCCGTTTTCAAACCATTTTGACCAAGGACAACAATCAAAACAGTCAAAATTTTACGGTGAACTCGATGGGGGAATTACAAAGCATTAATAATATGTCTTACTTGCCTAAAGAATTGCATGTGGGTACTTGGACAGGTAATCGTGTTGGTGCTTGGGTGAACTTCGGTATTGTTTTGTTGTTAATCTTTTTCACGCTTTCAGGCTGCTACAGTTATGTGCGTCGATTGTTACAAAATCGTGTGCCCAGCAGTATTCCCAAAGCTGATGTGTTAATTGCTTTTGCCAGTCAAACCGGAACTGCAAAAAAACTGGCCCAAGCAACACATGAAGCTTTGCAAAATAGCCATATCAGTAGTGCATGTGCTCCCTTGTCAGCAATAACCGTAGAGCAATTGCAATCACATGAAAAAGTATTCTTTATTGTTTCTACTACCGGTAAAGGAGATAATCCAGAGCAGTTACAAAGTTTTATTAAAAACATATCAGGCCACCATTTATTGGGTTTGAATTACAGTGTTTTGGCTTTAGGTGACAGTCACTACGAACATTTTTGCCAAGCGGGCAAGAACTTAAACCAATTATTAGAACAGGCTCAAGCCACACAAATCATGCCTTTAGAATGCATTGATGGTGATGTGAATAAGCCTTGGCAAGATTGGTTACAAAAAGTGGCCATACAACTTCAAGTGCCATTAAGTCATGGCAACAGTGTAGTCGGTGATTTGAATACTGAACTTGAATTGGTTTCTCGAAAATGCTTAAGCAATCAAGCTGTCAGAGAGGTTTGGCAGTTAGATTTTAAACCATCGGATGCTTTGGCATTTCGACCAGGTGACTTAATTTTGATCACCCCACCTAGCAGCAGCATTGCACGTTGTTATTCCGTTGGTAGCTCCAGTCTTTGTGAAGAGGTTGTGCGCTTAACTGTAGGCTTAGAAAAGAACCCAAAGACTGACAATGGTTTTGGTTTGGCTTCGTATTATTTGTGTCAAGATTTGGCTATCGGCAGTCAAATTTCAGCCAAGTTAAGACAGCACGCTGATTTTCATCCGCAAACAAACAGTGCTAAGAAAATGATTATGATTGGTACTGGCACGGGAATGGCATCGTTTCCTGGTTTTATGAAAGAGCGTGAATTGCAACAAGAAGCAGGACAGACGTGGCTGTTTTTTGGTAACAATGCAGAAGATGAGGACTTCTATTATAAAGATGCATGGCAAAAATGGTTGAAAGAAGGCACGTTAACCAAAATGGACACTGCTTTTTCCAAAACGGAAAACAAATTTGTACAAGATAAAATGCTAGACAATACCAATGAATTGTTTGAATGGGTGGTGAACGATAAAGCACACGTTTATATCTGTGGCCGATCAAATACCATTGGCGTGGGTGCACTGAATGCATTGAAGAAAATCTACCAAGATAAAATGCAAGTCAGTGAAGCTTTGGCACAAAAATGGTTGTTAGAGTGTCAAAAGAAAGGACAGATTCACATGGATTTATTTGGCTAATCACAAATGAGTTAATGTTGACTGCACAAAAAA
>JASLBZ010000151.1 GCA_030146285.1 Neisseriaceae bacterium
ATTAGTGCAGCTTGTTATTGGGGAAACAACACTGATTCGGATGTCGATGACGGCCTTGAGCCCATCAACGCATATTGTGACGAGCCACAACACAACCAACACTGTGACTTAAAAAACCATTTATCAAACATGCAATACCATGCCACAGTGCCTTTTAATGACTTATCAAAATTGTGCGGTTTTCCTGGAAAATTAACCACGGAAATGCAAAGCCATCAAATTTGGCCAGCATACCAACAAGGCGGTTTGCAAGAAATTCGCAACCACTGTGAAACCATGGCAGCAAAAACTTATTTATTGTATTTGCGTTTTGAATTGATGCGCGGTTTTTTGGATGCAGACAATTACCAAGCAGACATCAAACGCCTGTATGACCATTTACAACACCAAGATGAAGCACACTGGCTGGCGTTTTGTTCACAATGGCAACAAAAAGGCTAAACCAGTGATTCAACCTCTCAACATCGTCTTAATTGGCGTCGGTCTTATTGGCGGTTCTTTTGTTTTGGATTTGAAGCGCCAGAATGTGTGCAGCCATGTCCATGGCATCGACTTGGACGCAGAAAACCTCAAGCGTGCTATTGAACGAAAAGTCATTGACAGCAGCAGTACTGAAATTGATGCAGCCGTTACCCAAGCCGACTTAATCGTGATTGCCACCCCTGTAGGCACCATCAAAGGCATTTGCCAACGTCTGATTCCTTTTTTGAAAGCCAATACCATCATTATGGATGTGGGCAGCACCAAACAAGTGACCCTTGAATCTTTTCAGGCTGCCTTACCCCATCACTTGCCCTATTGCGTCGCGGCACACCCCATTGCAGGCTCAGACCGAAGTGGTGCCACAGCTGCGCAATTTAGTTTATTTGCCAATAAAAAATTGATTCTGTGTGCCAATCCAGTTCAGAATGACCAAGCCTACCAAACCATTAAACAGCTTTGGCAAAGTGTCGGAGCCAGCATCCATGAGCTCTCAGCACAAGAACACGATGAAATATTCGCCACGGTTAGCCATTTGCCTCATTTATTGGCTTATGCTTACATCAATCAAGTGGCCAGCGCGAGCAACTCAAAAGCCTGCTTGGATTTTGCAGCCACCGGCTTTCAAGATTTCACTCGCATAGCTGCCAGCCATCCTGCCATTTGGACCGATGTTAGCTTAGCCAATCAAACAACCCTCCTGAAGCTACTACAAGAGCAGCAAGAGCAACTCCAGCACTTAATTCACTTACTCAAAACACAAGACAAACAAGGTTTATACGATTACTACCAACAAGCCCAAGTCATTCGTGAGAACTGGCATAAACAACAATAAAAATCGCCATGGGTCTCATTGCAATCCAAATCGAAAATCCCAAGCACATGCTTGGGATTTTAAAAACCAAAATTTACAAATCTAAACCTAACCAAACGTTAAGTCTGTCATGACTATCCACCATTAAGCATGCACTTCGATTAAAGCTTTTAGCGACCGTAAACTCCGTCTGCAATAAAACACCTTGTCTAAAATAATGCAAAGAAACGACATCACCCAATTGAGCACGTTTTAGCTCATCATCAAATTGGCTAAAATGAAAACCATTAATGGCAACAATCTGGTCTTTGCTCGCCAATCCTGCTGACAACGCCAAACTGCCATCATGCACTACCTGAACCAACAAGGCCGCTTCTGTTTTTTGCAACTTAGCACCCAACTCAATCACCACATCATTCTGAGTGGGCTCTTGTTCAAACATCGCCCCCAAATGACTGCGCGCTGTGTTTTGCCAAATTAGATTCACACCCAAGGTTTGCAATGCTTCAACCAAAGGCAACTCTTGCGTGGAGTGCACCACACAATCATAAACATCGGCCAAATGGCATTCACAAATAGCTTGCGCTTGTTCAAGCCAAGCATCTTCAAGCAGGCCATTACCTGTTGCCACATAGTCTTGCATCAAGGCTCGCATCACATCAGCCAAGGATTTTTGATTGTGGGTTCGTTCTCGAATCGCAGCATCCAAACACAAGGCCGCCAAAGCCCCTTTTTGGTAATAGCTAACAATGGCATTGCTGCTGTTTTCATCTTGCTTATAGAATTTAGTCCATGCATTAAAACTTGATTGGGCAATGCTTTGTTTAAAGCGTCCTGAGTTTTGGTGCACTCGACTGATGTTCTTTGCCAGCAAGTTCAAATACGTATTTTGTGAGATCACGCCCGATTGCACCAAGAACAAATCATCGTAATACGACGTTACGCCCTCAAAAAACCACAACAGCTCCGTATACACTTCTTCTTGTAAATTGTACGGATTAAACACTTGAGGCTTAATGGACTTTACATTCCAAGCATGAAAATATTCATGACTAAATAACCCCAATAGACCAACATAATCTTCATTGTCTTGATTCATGCCAGAATAAGGCAATGAGCGCCTATCGGCCATCAAAGCAGTAGAAGAACGGTGCTCTAAGCCACCATAAATATCCTGCCCCACATAAAGCAAAAAGACATAACTTGAAAATGGCGTTTGTCCCGCAAAAAAATGTTGCTGCGCTGTGCATATTTTCTGCACATCACGGCTTAACCTTTCTTTATCCCAAACTCCCGTCGTACCCGAAACCACAATGTGGTGAGTAATCTCATTGACCACAAATGAGGTGGTTTGCAAATGTCCCATCTCAACAGGATGGTCAATCAAGTCTGCGTAATTTTCCGCCTGATATTCATACAAACCCAAGGCCGAATCCACACTAAGCGCAGGCATGCTGGTGGCGACCTGCCAATTCTTTTCACACAAGCTCGTGGGTAGCTGTATTTTCAAATAGCAAGCTTGTTCTTGCCATGCTTCGGAGCTCATCAATAAGCTTGCGCCATCAAAATAACCACGCTGCCCATCCAAATAAGAACCACGAACAGACAGGTCAAATCCATAGACGTGATAACATAATTTAACAATGCCAGTGGCATTTTTAACACACCATGTGTTTTTATTTTTCTGCTTTATTTCAAGGTTTTTTTGCTCATTCTTTGCCTCTATTTTGACAATATTTCTTGAGAAATCTCGAATCATATAGCTGCCAGGCACCCAGTTTGGCAAAGATACTTCAATTGTATCTTCAATAGCTTGCTGCCATCTAATCTGAACACACCACAGGTGAGAATCAACATCTATCGGGCTTACAAAATATTCTAGCATGAACAAAACCTAACATTATTAACAGTCATGGAGTGCATCCTATCATCTGATTGACGTTCGTCAATACCATAAAAGTATTTAGTCTATATTCTATGGCATCTGCTTAAAATTGCTTGATACAAATCGCATGATAGCTAGTGTAGCCGTACTCTTTATTAAGTTAAAAACTAGTCGAATGTTTGGATTTGCTTTAAAATACAAGCTGGTCAATATATTGTCTCCCAAAATAGGTATTCTTGGGAGACAATATATTGAAAAAAATCTAAGAAATGTCATGAATCTAAGGCTTGCCTTAGCAGAATTGATTGGTAATGTTTTAAAATCCCATTTGAACATGGAGAACCCTCATGGAAACGCAAACTTATAACTACAAGGTAGTACGGCAGTTCGCCGTAATGACCGTAGTTTGGGGTATTGTCGGTATGTTGGTTGGGGTCATTATTGCAGCCCAACTGTATATGCCGGTACTTAACCTCACTGAAATTGGCCCTTGGTTCACCTTCGGCCGCCTACGTCCATTACATACTAATGCGGTTATTTTTGCATTTGGTGGTTGTGGCCTATTTGCTACTTCGTACTATGTCGTACAACGAACTTGTAACGTTCGCTTAATCAGCGACAAGCTTGCTGCCTTCACCTTCTGGGGTTGGCAATTGGTGATTGTATCTGTGGCTATTACTTACCCATTAGGCTTAACTTTTGGTAAAGAATACGCAGAAGCAATTTGGCCAATCAAACTTTTGATTGCGATTGTTTGGGTTGTCTATGCTATCGTGTTCTTTGGTACCATTGCCATTCGTAAAAACAAACACATCTACGTTGCTAACTGGTTCTACGGTGCGTTTATTTTGGCCGTTGCTTTGCTTCACATTGTGAATGGCTTAAGCGTTCCTGCAACATGGACTCGTTCGTATCCTATTTACGCAGGTGCAGTAGATGCCATGGTTCAATGGTGGTACGGTCACAATGCAGTGGGTTTCTTCTTAACTGCAGCCTTCTTAGGTATGATGTACTACTTCGTTCCTAAGCAAGCCGGTCGTCCTGTTTATTCTTACCGTTTGTCTGTTGTTCACTTTTGGGCGTTAATTTTCACCTACATGTGGGCAGGTCCTCACCATTTACACTACACCGCATTGCCTGATTGGACTCAATCGGTAGGTATGGTGTTCTCTATTATTCTATTCGCTCCAAGCTGGGGTGGTATGATTAACGGTATCATGACCTTATCTGGCGCATGGCACAAACTTCGCACTGACCCAATCCTAAAATTCTTGGTTGTTTCTTTGTCTTTCTATGGTATGTCTACCTTCGAAGGCCCAATGATGGCAATCAAAACAGTGAATGCCCTATCGCATTACACTGATTGGACAATTGGTCACGTACACTCAGGTGCTTTAGGTTGGGTAGGCTTTATTACCATTGGCTCTATCTACTACTTGCTACCTCGTTTGTTTGGTCAAACATCAATGCACAGCACTAAATTAATCGAAGCTCACTTCTGGATTGCAACAATTGGTGTGGTTCTTTACATCGCTGCAATGTGGATTGCCGGTGTGATGCAAGGTTTGATGTGGCGTGCTCTGAATGATGACGGTACTTTAACGTATGCGTTTATTGACTCAATCAAAGCAACAATGCCTTACTATCTGATTCGTTTGGTTGGCGGTATTTTATACCTAAGCGGTATGTTAATTATGTGCTACAACATGATTAAAACCATCCAAGCTGGTAAACCTGTTGATGCTGAAATTCCTAATACATCAATCTCTCAACACTAATTAAGAAAGCAAGGTTAATTATGGGTTTGCAAAAATTAGCTGAAGAAAAGGTTGGCTTCTTAATCGTATTCACACTTTTTGTGATTAGTATTGGTTTATTGATTGAAGTCGTACCATTGTTCTTCCAAAAGTCAGTTACGGAGCCTGCACCTGGCGTTGAGCCATACAATGCACTGCAAGTAGCTGGTCGTGATATTTATATTCGTGAAGGCTGTTACAACTGCCACTCACAAATGATTCGTCCATTTAGAGCAGAGACCGAACGCTATGGTCACTACTCTATTGCTGGCGAGTCTGTTTATGACCGTCCATTCCAATGGGGTTCTAAACGTATTGGTCCAGATCTAGCACGTGTTGGTGAACGTTACTCAGATGAATGGCACCGTTTGCATTTAACGAATCCACGTGACGTGGTTCCTGAATCAAACATGCCAGCGTTCCCTCACTTAGCGCGCAACAAAGTCGATGGTGATGACATTACCAAGAGCATGGTTGCACTTCGCACAGTGGGTACACCTTATACTGATGAAGACATTGCCGGTGCAAAAGCAGAAGTTGAAGGCAAATCTGAATTAGAGGCGGTCATTGCATATTTGCAAGGCTTGGGTTTAGCACTAAAAAATGTTAGGTAAATCATAATGGATTTGACTTGGGCACGTTCTTTATACACAGTAATTTGTTTTGGTAGCTTTTTGATTATTATTCTGATTGTTTTACGTAAGGGTGGTAAAAAAGAATATGATCAGATAGCTAATAACGTTGTTGATGACGACGACTTGCCACACGAGAAAAACAACGCGCCCAATGCAGACCAGCATGATCACGGAGCGAAATAATGAATACAACTACTGAATTTACCAGTAATTTTTGGAACATATACATTGCTGTTCTAATCGTACTCAGTTTCATTGGTTTGATTTGGCTATTGTTTTCACAAAACAAAGCACCAACCAATAAACCTGGCGAAGATCAGAACACGGGGCACTCTTGGGATGGTATTGAAGAGTATAACAACCCACTACCACGTTGGTGGTTCTACCTGTTCATCCTGACCATGATTTTTGGTGCAGCCTACTTTGTGCTGTACCCAGGATTTGGTTCATACAAGGGTGTTTTGAATTGGACCAGTGATGGAGAATACCAAGCTGAAGTCAAAAAAGCAGAAGAACGCTACAAACCAATCTACGCTAAATTTGCAGCCATGCCAATTGAGCAAGTAGCAGCCGATCCAGAAGCACAACGCATTGGCCAAAACTTATTCAATACATACTGTATTCAGTGTCATGGTTCGGATGCCAAAGGTCAACGCGGCTTCCCTAACCTAACAAACAGTGATTGGTTGTGGGGCGGTACACCAGAAGCAATTCATGAAACCATTCAAGATGGTCGTTTTGGTGTCATGGCAGCTTGGGGTCCAATCTTAGGTGAAGAACGTGTTAAAGATGCAGCTAACTATGTGATGTCTTTATCAAAAACACCTCGTGAATATGACACTGAACGCGCGGCGCGCGGTAAAGAAATATTCATGGGTCCTCCAGCTAGCTGCTTCACTTGTCACGGTGAAAAAGGCGAAGGTATTATTGGTTCTGGTCCTAACCTAACTGATGACATCTGGTTATGGGGTGGTTCAGAGAAGCAAATTATTGAAACCATTACCAATGGCCGTCAAAACCAAATGCCAGCTTGGGACAGCTTCTTAGATGAAGACAAATTGCACATTATGACTGCTTATGTTTGGGGTTTATCAAACAACAAAAAAGCAGAAGCACCTGCAAAATAAGTGAGCATCAATTAAAAAAAGACCCAGTTTTTCTGGGTCTTTTTTTTGTATCCAACAGCCTTCTTTATGCCAATGTGTTGTAAACTGCGACAAAATGTCACACCCATGCCCTCTTACTCAATGCCCTACTTTATTTATTGCTATAATAAGCAGCATAACACTTAGAATAGTATGCTTGTATTCACCAAACCTTCACACCAAAGAAGGTTGTGTGTATAGAAAAGGGAAAACGCAATGACTCAACCAGATGCGCCAAAAAACAATAAAAATGAACAAGTTATTAACTTGTATCAATCCAACAAACGGATTCACCCAAAACTTGCCAAAGGACGCTTTGCCAATTGGCGGATTTTAGCTGTTTTGGCAACACAGGTATTCTTCTTCTTATTGCCTTGGCTGAACTTTTCAGGCCGCCAAGCTGTATTGTTTGACATTCCTGATCGGCATTTTTATATCTTTAATATCATCTTATTACCAAATGATTTAATTTACCTCACAGGCTTGTTGCTTGTGAGCGCATTCGGTCTATTTTGGTGGACCACCATTGCAGGACGCTTATGGTGTGGCTATGCATGTCCACAAACCGTTTATACAGAAATCATGTTGTGGATTGACCATTTCTTTGAAGGTGATCGCAACAAACGCTTAAAACTTGAAAAGTCCAAATGGAATTTGCATAAAATTCGAGTAAAAGGCATCAAATATTTGGTCATTGCTTTATTTTGCGCTTGGACGGGCTTTACCTTTGTTGGTTGGTTCTCTCCTATCCGTGAACTTTTTGCAGATTTAACCCATTTTAATTTGTCTGCAACGCAATTATTCACGATGTCATTTTATGGCTTCATGACTTTCTTATTTGCTCACATCATGCGCGAACAAGTTTGTAAATACATGTGTCCATATGCACGTTTCCAAAGTGCGATGTTCGATGAAGACACCTTGATTATTTCTTATGATGAAGTTCGTGGTGAGCCTCGCGGCGTACACAAAAAAGACAAAGACAATTCACATTTAGGCGATTGCATCAACTGTACATTGTGTGTCCAAGTCTGCCCTGTTGGTATTGATATTCGCGAAGGTTTACAATACGAGTGTATTGGTTGCGCAGCCTGTATCGATGCATGTGATGAAGTGATGGATAAAATTGAAAAACCACGTGGTTTGATTCGCTATACCACAGAGGCCGCTTTAGAAAACAAGTACCCAGAGTCCAAAATCATCAATCGCATGGCTCGTCCTCGCGTACTGGGTTATGGCGCCATTTTATTGATTGTAATCATTACGTTAATGGCAAGCTTATTCATGCGCGATACTTTGCGCGTTGACATTGTTAAAGACCGCGGTGTAATGGTTCGTCAAAATAACAAAGGTTGGCTAGAAAATGCTTATACTTTACGTTTTGAAAACTCGAATGCAGAGAACTTACTTGTCAGCGCCAAAGTTGAAGGCTTTGACAATATTTTATTAACAGGCATTCCTGATAACCTAGAAATTACAGCTGGTGACAATTTAAGCATTCCTGTTCAAGTATCCACCATTCCTGAATATGCGGACAGAGGCAGTCACCCAATTAAATTTATCTTTACTTATCGCACGCGCAATGGCGATGAAGTTAAAATCTTGCAAGAAAAAGCAATCTTTATTGGAGAGTAATACGTGAAGCAAACTACCAGTCAGAATATAGAACACAGCCCTAAACCTTGGTACAAAGAACCGTGGCCTTGGTTTTTAATGTTAGGTCCTGCCATTGTCGTTGTTGCTGGCTTTTTTACCTACTATTTGGCTGTGGCTTATAAAGATGACATGGTAGTGGATGACTATTACGACGAAGGCAAGAGCATCACGGTTTTGCTAGCAAAAGAACAGCTGGCAGTTGACAACCACATGAGTGTCAACATCATGATGAACGAGGAAGGAAACCACTTACGTGCCTTCGTCAAAAGTGACAAGCCTTTGGATGATGAGTTGGAGTTATCGATTATTCACCCAGCCAAAGGCGGCATGGACCAAGTAGTACCATTAAAACTTGTGGATAAAAATGCACAAATGTATGAAGCAGACTTCAAACCCCTACCAGCCATGAACAACTGGTTAGTTCAGGTTGAAAATAAAGACAAAACTTGGCGCATTCAAGACAAGTGGATTGTCAGTCAAGGGGGCAGCTTTACTTTAGAACCCGGCAGTCATAACGTAAGCGAACAAAAATAAGTTACAGTCGTTGTAATATGTGTCCGATTAGGCTACATTATTACGACGACTTTTTTGCTATTTATTTAAGAATATTTGGAGATCCACAATGGATGAGTTACTAAGGGAAGCCGCCCTTAACTTCCATGAATTCCCTCAGCCTGGCAAGATTCAGGTTGCACCAACCAAACCTCTAGCGACACAGTATGATTTGTCACTAGCCTACTCTCCTGGTGTTGCTGCACCATGTATGGAAATCTACAACGATCCTTTGGCTGCTTACAAATACACAGCCCGCGGTAACTTGGTTGCTGTTATCACCAACGGTACTGCAGTATTGGGCCTTGGTAATATTGGTCCTTTGGCCAGTAAACCAGTTATGGAAGGCAAAGGCGTATTATTTAAAAAATTCGCTGGTATTGATGTATTCGATATTGAAATCAATGAAACTGATCCTGAAAAATTGGTTGATATTATTGCTTCTTTAGAGCCAACTTTTGGCGGTATCAACCTAGAAGACATCAAAGCACCTGAGTGCTTCTATATTGAGAAAAAACTGCGTGAGCGCGCTAACATTCCAGTATTCCATGATGACCAACACGGTACTGCGATTATCGCCTCTGCTGCCATCATCAATGGTTTGCGTCTGATTGAGAAAAAAATCGAAGATGTGAAATTGGTATGTTCTGGTGCTGGTGCTGCTGCCATTGCTTGTTTGGACTTATTGGTAAGTTTGGGCATGACTCGCAGCAATATTACCGTTTGTGATTCTCGTGGCGTGATTTTCAAAGACCGCGACGACAAAATGGACGAAACCAAAAAAGCCTATGCCATTGACGACAATGGTCAACGCAACTTGGCTGATGCAGTTAACGGCAAGGACATCTTCTTAGGTTTGTCTGGCCCGAATGTCTTGTCAGTAGACATGGTAAAAACCATGGCAGCTGACCCATTGATTTTTGCTTTGGCAAATCCAACACCTGAAGTTTGGCCACCAGAAGCGCGTGCTGCGCGCCCTGATGCCATTATCGGTACAGGTCGTTCTGACTTCGTTAACCAAATTAACAATGTATTGTGCTTCCCATTCATCTTCCGTGGTGCGTTAGACGTTGGTGCTACAACCATCAATGAAGAAATGAAAGTTGCTTGTGTTCATGCAATTGCTGAATTGGCATTAGAAGAACCTGATGATTCTGTGGCCATGGCATACCGTGACGAAGGCTTGCGCTTTGGTCGTGAATACTTGATTCCAAAACCATTTGACCCACGCCTAATCGTGCGCATCGCACCTGCGGTTGCAAAAGCGGCCATGGATTCTGGTATTGCCACGCGCCCTATCGCTGACTTTGATCACTATATTGAAAGTTTGAATCAGTTTGTCTACAAATCAAACTTGTTCATGAAGCCTATTTTCAACCAAGCTAAAAAAAACCTACAACGCGTTGTATTGTGTGAAGGTGAAGATGAGCGTGTCTTGCATGCGACTCAACAAATTGTTTCACAAAAATTGGCTTACCCTGTTTTGATTGGTCGCCCAAGCGTGATTGAAATGCGCATTGAAAAATTGGGTTTAACCATTCAAGCCGGTAAAGACTTTGAATTGGTGAACAATGAAAACGATCCACGATACCGTGATTATTGGGAAGAATACTATAACATCATGAAGCGCGAAGGCATTACTGAAGCCATTGCGAAAAAACGTGTGATTGGTAACTCTACCCTAATCGGTTCATTGATGGTTCGCCGTGGCGATGCAGATGCTTTAATTTGCGGTACTTTTGGTACTTACCATGAGCATTTCAAAATTCTAGACAAAGTGATTGGCTACAACAACCCTGAAAAAGTTGCTGGTGCAATGAATGCTTTGATCATGACTTCTCACAATGTATTCATTACTGATACCTATGTGAATGAGCAACCATCAGCACAACAACTGGCAAAAATCACAGAATTGGCTGCAACTGAAATGCGCCGTTTTGGTATTGCGCCAAAAGCTGCTTTGTTGTCTAACTCTAACTTCGGTTCGATTCCAAATGACAACAGCCAACGCATGGTAAAAACACTGGATATCTTACGTGAACGTTGCCCTGCGTTGGAAATTGATGGCGAAATGCAAGGTGATGCTGCCTTGGTTGAAGATTTGCGCTTACAAGTATTGCCAGATACCACATTAAAAGGTTCTGCAAACTTGTTGGTTATGCCTAACGTTGAAGCTGCCAATATTAGCTACAACTTGTTGCGTGTTTCTGCTGCTGACGGTGTTACCATTGGTCCAATCTTGATGGGTATGGCTAAACCTGTACACATCGTGACACCAATTTCTTCAGTTCGTCGCATCATCAACATGGTGGCTTTGGCTGCCGCTGAAGCACAGCGTTAAAATCAATGTGATATAGATTGAGTCTATTAAGAGGCAGCCTTACAGGCTGCCTCTTTTTTAATTAGTATCTAAAAAAACACCGACTGAAAGTAAGATTGTAGTTGCCACTTTCTGTCTTCAAAACTGCCATGCAGTATTTGGTATGGTAATTGTCTTTGCTCTAAACATGCCAAACTTTGATCAAAAAAATCCAAACGCTCAGACAATTGTGGCTGACAGCGCAACACATCATGCTCCCAAACCAAACCTTCTGGGTGACAAACGAAATAATAAGCATCCTGTAGCACTGCCAAACCATCAACAATAACGTCAGGCACGCTGTTAAATAAAATACGACTCCACAGATAATTGCTGATCAAATTGGTGTCTAAAATCACATACGCTGAAGCTGTCTTTAGTGCATCAAGTTCTTGGGCAATCTGTCCTTGGGCAATCTTTTTAACATCCTCAATATCGGTGTTCACACCATGCACTTCACAATAGCATCGCGTATATTCAGGCAACCACAAGCCATGAGGTAGCTTTTCCGATAGCCATTGTGACAAAGCACTTTTTCCACTGGATTCAGGACCTAAAAAAACAATTTTTTGCATCTATGTGCACACTTTACATAACAAGAGTTGAAAAAATACCAAACTGCAGTAAACTGGTTATTTTATTGAAAGATACGCCATGAACAGTTGCCCGTTATGCCAAGGCAATCATGAACATGTCCTTTTTAAAAACGAAGACATTCGAATCATTCATACCCAAGAGAACCCATTGGTTCCTGGTTTTTGCCGTGTGATCCTCAATGAACACCAGGCTGAAATGTCAGACCTAAGCCAAGAGTCACAACAAATGCTGATGCATTGGGTCTTCAAATTAGAACATGCAATGCGTGCTGTACTCAAGCCCACCAAAATGAATTTGGCCAGCTTTGGCACCATGGTGCCACATGTTCATTGGCACGTGATTGCTCGCTTTGAAAATGATGCCTACTTTCCAGACAGCATCTGGAGCACAGCCAAGCACAATACCATTCCGACGCTGCCTGAAAAATGGGCCGAGCACGTTCAACAGTTATTGCAAGAAGAAACATCACGATAGAAAAGAGATGAGATGCTAGCCAATATTAATCGCCGTCAAGTTATCCGTGCGGGCATTGCCACCGCAGGAACAGGTTTATTGCAAGCTTGTACCAGCAATGCTGCTCCAACCAAGCCAACAACAACCCCACCTATTAAGAAACCATCTTCTGGCCAAGTGAATTTACGCTTATTTGCCCCTTCTGGTTTTCTCAATGATCAAAACACCAGCAGCTTAGCCATTTCTCGTTTAATCGGTTCAGGCTTTGATGTCACCAATCAAGAGGCCGCATACCGCCGCTACTTGCGTTTTGCTGGTTCAGACAGACAACGCATTGATGACTTACAAGATGTGGCAACTGCTCGGGTAAAAACACCTAAAGTGTTATTGGCTTGCCGTGGTGGCTATGGTGCCATTCGCTTATTGCCACACATTGACTTCTCGCGCTTGGGCTCTCGCATGCAAGAAGCTCAAACCTTATTAATGGGCTACAGTGATGTCTCTGCCATCCAATTGGCTTTGCTTGCCCAAGGCAATATGCCAAGCTTTGCCGGCCCAATGCTCTACAGTGAATTTGGTCGCAGCACACTGGACCCTTATTCAATGCAAAGTTTTATTGATGCCACCACCCAAAACAACCACACAGTACACGTAAGCAGCATGCAAAGCCGCTCTGCCAGCATTAATGGCACATTCTGGGGTGGAAACCTAACCGTACTGGCATCGCTCTCAGGAACGCCTTATATGCCCAATATTAAAGGTGGGATCTTATTTATCGAGGATGTGAATGAACAGCCGTACCAAATTGAACGTCATTTGCAAACTTTGCACCTTGCTGGCATTTTAAAAAACCAACAAGCCATTGTCTTGGGCAATTTCAATATGGGCAAAATCAAAGATGCCTATGACAGCAATTACACATTGAGCAATGTGGCAAATACCATTAGCCAAACAGCAAAAGTACCGGTCTTCACAGACTTCCCATTTGGACATATCTCCAGCAAAACCACCATGCCTTTGGGGGTGCCTGCTCATTTGCGTCCATTATCAAATGGGGGTTATACCATTGAGTTTAGTCAATACCCAACACTCAATGCCAACCAGCTTAACCTCGACAATTTATTGCCACCGCCACCTGTTATTGAGGTAGACACAGGTTTTAGCCTTGAAGCCTTTATAGAGTAAAGCAATAGAACACAAAAAAAAGCTTGGTGAATCCAAGCTTTTTTGTATTTTATTTTCTGATCAGTGGGTCAAAATCTCATACAACATCTGACTTGCCATAATAATAAGCAAGGCCGAAAAGATTAACTTCAATGTTCTGGCTGGTAATTTGTGTGCCACTTTAACGCCCAATGGCGCACATGTCACCGTTCCCAAGGCCAAAGCCATCATGGCAGGTAAAAACACATAGCCAAGCATGCCATGGCTGATGTCTGTGTATTGCCACCCACTAATAACATAACCAATGGCTCCTGATACTGCAATGGGCCAGCCCAATGCCGATGATGTCCCTACGGCATTAATCATAGGGACATTACAATACAACATAAACGGAATGCTCAACGATGCACCGCCAATACCAACCCAGCTGGAAACACACCCAATCAAAGAGCCAGAAATACTCAAACCCAAATTACCAGGAAGACTGCGACTGCCTTTGGGTTTAAAATTTAAAATGGTTTGAATCGCAATCACCAAAGCAAAAACAACAAAGAATATTTGCATGCCTTTGTTGGGCAAATATTGAGCAATGCCACTGCCAAGCAACGTACCCACCACCATCCATGGTGCAAACTTCCAAACCAGAGGCCACAACACCACCTTTTTACGGTGCTGTGCCATTGCACTTGATAAATTGGTAAAGACCATCACCGCCAAAGAGGTTGCCACTGCAATGTGTTGTGTGTTGTCTGCGATTCCCAATGCATTCAGTAGCCACAGCATAATGGGCACAATAATCAAACCACCACCCACACCCAAAAGCCCGGCCATGAATCCAGCAAAACCACCTAACAATAAGACAGGTAGCAAAACAGACAAATCCCACATAACGACAGATCTTCCTTCTTTGATGTTCTGACAAATAAAAAAAGCAAGACTAGCTTGCTTTTTACTGAATGCAATTGGGTTTAGTGATCTGTGTGATAAACGTCCTGCTCATCAAAATCTGCAGCCAAATCCAACGCTTTTTTGCGTTCTTCTTTGGCCAATGCAGCTTTGTCCGTATCATCAAAAATCTTAGCCAACATAATGTGAGCTTGTACAGAAGCTTGCAATGATAAGCTTGCTTCTAAATAGCTTTGTGCCTTGCCCCACAATTTTTTGGTGTATGTTAACTGACCTAAACACAATAAAAGCTTGGCATCATTCGGTTCTTCTTCTAACCACTTTTCAGCTTGAACCAAAACTTTACCTTGCTCAGCATCGCTTAAAAACATCATACACTGACTTAAAGTTTGCAACAATAATGGATTTCGTCCCAAAGGATAGTAACGGCGAACCCACGCAACAGCCTGTGGATATAAGCCCAACTGTTGGTATTTTTGTGCGATCTCCACCACCAAAATATTGGTTTTTTCTTCTTCAGGAATGCGTTTTAAACATGCCTTTAAAGCACGCAAATCTTGGCACTCACCCAGTAGCTGACGATAAGCATACAAGCGGTAACTTTGCGCTTCATTGTCGTTAATTGAACCTGACTTCAATAACTTACCCGTCAAATTCAAGGTTTGCAAAGAATCTTTGGTATCCAAGCTGTAACGCAATTCCAACTTCACAAGCGATGCTAAATTGCCATTAATGCTTTTGGCACTAGACAGTGCTTGATGCGCTTTCTCATACTCATATTGGCTCAAAGCACTCTGAGCTTCCAACAAGTAACGAGATAATTGCATTTTTTCTGGCAGTTTTGCAATTTCTTCCAAATAGCGATCACGTGCTTGGACGTCTTCAATTTGATCAGCACTGTGTGCTGCAACCATCAATGCCAGATAGCGAGAATCAACTGCATGTTTATTCTTTAAAATGGCATCGGCTTTTTGTTGTGCCTTTTGAAAGCGACCTTCAAAATAAGCCTGACCTGCTTCATTCAAGGCATTCTTACCTTGCTTATGTTTGCGATGAATATTGAATCGACGCAAGCCTTCTGGAATATTGACAATACCAACCAAAAGCTTGATAACCACCCAAACTGCAACAACCAAAACAACAATACACAAAATAAAGGCATTTAAATTCATGTGGCGCAATGTATTGCCAGTGAGTAAAAATATTTCACCATTAAATTGCTGTGAGCCCAATGCCACAGCCACTGCTGCTGCAAAAAGCACCACAATCCAGATTAAGGCTCTCATAGTGATCGTCCTTTCTCTTTTGCAGCTGGTGCGCTGGCGGTCTCATTGCCATCTTTGGCAATAGCTGCCTTGGTATCTGCTTTTTTCGCATCGTTTGGCGTTGCTTTGCTGGCCACACCAGCTTCAGGTGCAGAAGCTGCTTTGTCAGTCACAACCGCTTCTGAAGCACTTTCACTCACAAGTGCTGAGTCTGGCAATACAATGCTGCGCTCACCCAAAACCTGCTCTTGGTATTGGCGCACAGCATTAATGCTGTTTTGCAAAATATCTGCCGACATGTTTTTTTGTAAGTTCAATTTTTTCAATTGATCCAGTTCATCTAGCCATGCTTTAACAGTTGGCGCATTGACATCAAAGTATTGGCGCACTGTTTCTTCAACATTGTCCAAATCATTGCGGTAAATATCACTTGAATGTTGTAGCAAGGCAATGCGTGCATCGATTAAACGCAAACGCACATTTTCACGCACAAAATAGCTTTGTTCTGGTGAAATTAACATGGCATCTTTGTTGTCAATTTTGCGAACTTGCACCAAGCTACCCAAAGTATCTTTAACTTCTTGCCAACTGCGCTCCCACCAGCTGCCTTGTGTCGCAGCAGCAGTTGCAACCACGGCAACTTCTTTTTGTTGTAATGTACTTTCAACCACAAGTGGCATGCTAGACACTGCAAATTCCAAGCGATCCAAGCGCAATGAAGCCGAGGCTACATCAACATAAGGCATGTTTTTTAGGGTCGCTAAATCTTCGCTTAGTGCTTTTTTAATCGGCAACAATTGTGGCTTATCAAACTGATTTAAGCGATTTGAAATGCTTTCAACCGTGGCCGTTGCTGCTGGTACGTTCCCGGCCAAAAGCAATTGCTGACTGGCAATATTCAATGCATATTCTGCTTCATTCACAAGCCACGCATCACGCCCTTTTAGCAACTCTTGGTAAACATTGTTCAGGTTTTCAACATTTTTTTCATTTTGGCTCGCCATTTGATTTAGCTGACCAATAGACTCTTTTATATGCCCTTGTTGCAATAAGGTGTCTTGCAATAAAACGCTATTTTGTGATTGGCCAAGGCCAGCATCATTGATTTTTTGTGACCAAACTGTGTCTATGCTTTTTAAAGCATTTTGTCCTTGTACAAACAAAAACCCACTGGCTCCTAATGCCAACATTGACAATACCACAGCACCAAATGCCATGCCTTTGCCGCCACCTTGTTTGATTACAATGGCTTCTTTTTGGGGTTGAGTTGCACTGGTTTGTTGTTCTTCAACTGTTTTTTTATCTGTCATTTTCTGCTCCGATGACACGATGGTTGTTGGTTCTTCTGTTGATGGCTTGCTGCCTTCAATAGAATCGGAAGTCTTAGGGATATTATGTTGTGCTGTATCCGTATGCTCTGTTGCCTCTGCTTCATTTTGAGGCTGAGATTGGGGTTCTAAACCATCAGGCGGTACATTTTTTTCGCTCATCATGTTTCCCATTTTTTCTGCAATGCTGCAAAGATTTGTTGATTATCCGCACCGCAAGTCACAACATTCATGATGCCTGCAGATTTCAAAGCATCGCTAATACGATGATGAATGCTTAAGTATAACAAGGATTTTAAATAAGTATGCAATTGTTGTGGTGCTTGTGTAAACAGTTGTTCCACAATTTCTTGAGAAGTTACACAAATACTGGTACGGGTTTTGTCGTGTTTTAATTGTGTGATAATGGACCAGTCAAGGGCTATTGGCTCTCGAGAATACATGCTCAAGCACGTTACTGTTGCACCTTGTTGTTGCAAAGCATTTGCCAAAACATTGCGCCCTGTTTGTCCACGCAAAATCAAGACTTTCTGCCCAAACATAGCTTGCAACACAGGCAGTCTTAGTACTGCTTCGCTGTCATGCCCATCTTTTGGGTAGTGTATGGTTGTTTCAGGCAGCCATTGTTGTAAGGCTTTGGCACTGCCTTGACCAACACACACCCATTTTGCTTTTAATGCCATGTGATGCAAATGCGGCATCACCATATCAACAGCGCTTGGGCTGACAATAAAAATCACATCTGCTTCTTGTGCCAAGTATTGCATTTGTTGTGTTTTTTCGGTTTGGTAAACCAATGCCAATGGGCAAAAAGAAACAGCTTGCCAGCCTTGCTTCGCACTTAATTCAAACAACAATTTAGCCTGCTTTTGTGGTCGAGTCACCAAAAAAGCAGACTGGCGGTCATCCAATATTTTATTCGACATCACGCTCGACTGAGCTTGCCAATACCTCGGCAATCAGTTCCATTGCGCCGTCATTAGCCAATTGTTTTGCCACCGCACGTCCCAAAGCATCTGCGTAACGAGCAGGACTGGCTGCTTCTGCTTTTAGCATCACAGAGCCATCAGGTTGCCCAACCAAACCACGCAAATGTATCGCATCATCTTCAATGACAGCATAAGCAGCCAAAGGCACTTGACAGCTGCCACCCAAAGCTCTAGCCAATGCACGCTCCGCAGTCACACAAGCAGCAGTATCTTCATGGTTCAAAGGCTGCAATAATTCTTTTAACCAATCAGACTGATCAGATGCAATTTCAATGCCCAAAGCGCCCTGTCCTGCCGATGGCAAGCTTTCTTGTGCACTTAACAGGGTTTGAATACGATCATGCAATTGCAACCGCTCCAGACCAGCCGCGGCCAGAATAATGGCTTGGTATTGTCCTTCATCCAGTTTTCGCAAACGGGTTTGCACATTGCCGCGCAATGGCTTAATCACCAAATGTGGGTATTTAGCACGCAATTGTGCTTCACGGCGCAAACTTGACGTACCCACAACAGCACCTGCAGGCAACTCCTCTAAGCGAGTGTAATCATTCGATACAAAAGCATCCAATGGATTGGCTCGTTCAGTGATGGCAACCAATTCAAAGCCTTCTGGCAATTGCATAGGCACATCTTTAATCGAATGCACAGCCAAATGAGCACGGCCATCAGCCAAAGCTTCTTCTAGCTCTTTAACAAACAGACCTTTACCACCAATTTTGGATAATGTTTTGTCCAAAATCTGATCGCCTTGAGTGGTCATGCCCAAGATGCTGACTGTCATTTGAGGATACAGCGCTTGCAGTCGCGCCTGAATGTGTTCTGCTTGCCACATTGCCAACAAGCTCTCACGGCTGGCAATTACCAATTCTTTCATGCTCATATTTGATATTAATCCCATAGCACTGACAAATAAATAATCTACACATTTTAACATACCTATTTCATGCGTTTCTGAACAAATCAAGCTTTGTGCGTCTAATACTATGAAACAGGGTAATTTTTTTTGACTTCAAAATGCCATATGACTATAATTAACAAAATTTAACCATTGATCATACTTAGATTAGCAATGACTTAATAAGCAAAGAAGTGTCTTTCAATTTCACTATATTTTACTTTATTGACTGAACGGCAGGTACGGTAATGGACTCAGAACACATTGTGATGATGAATATGATTGCTGCTCTTGCAGGCATGGGCCTTTGCAGTTGGTTATTGAATGACATATTGACCATGACTGGCGGCTCAGAATCAGCCAAATTGAATAAATCAGGTCTCATTTTTGGTATTTTGGGAGCTGTTATTTTGATGGCAGTGCTGCATTTTTTTGGCTTTAATCCTTAATTCGCCAAAATCAGACACTTTGCATGGGCAGCCTGAAAACGAAATCAAGCTGCATTATGTTAAGATTAACCATCTTACTGCCTTAATAAAGTGCCCTTATGTTAGAAACGGATCAAATTACCACCCAAAGCCAACCGGAACGTGTCATTACACAACAAAGCATGTCCAAACAAGAAGAACAATTAGAGCGTGCTTTGCGCCCCAAAATGCTTCATGACTACGTTGGCCAACACAAAGCACGAGAACAATTGAATATTTTTATTCAGGCAGCCAAAAACCGCCAAGAGGCATTAGACCACACCTTGCTATTTGGCCCTCCGGGTTTAGGCAAAACAACATTGGCGCACATTATTGCGCGCGAACTGGGTGTGAATTTGCGCCAAACATCCGGCCCTGTTTTAGAGCGCGCAGGTGACTTAGCTGCATTGCTGACCAACCTAGAGGCACATGATGTGCTCTTTATTGATGAGATTCACCGCCTAAGTCCCGTTGTTGAAGAAATTTTGTATCCCGCACTGGAAGATTACCAATTGGATATCATGATTGGAGAAGGTCCTGCTGCTCGCTCAGTCAAAATCGACTTACCGCCGTTCACCTTAATCGGTGCAACCACGCGAGCTGGCATGTTAACCAACCCACTACGCGATCGCTTTGGCATTGTTGCACGCTTAGAATTTTACAATACCAATGACTTAAGCAAAATTGTTACCCGTTCTGCCAACTTATTGGAATTACCCATGAGCGAAGATGGCTCCATGGAAATTGCCAAAAGAAGCCGTGGCACTCCCCGAATTGCCAACCGCCTGCTTCGTCGAGTTCGAGATTACGCAGAGGTTAAAAGCTCGGGAGAAATCAGTGCTAACGTTGCCAATTTAGCCTTACAGATGCTTGACGTTGATCACCAAGGTTTTGATGTGATGGATAGAAAGCTCTTAGAAGCCATTATTTACAAATTTGCTGGCGGTCCTGTTGGTCTTGATAATGTGGCTGCAGCCATTGGAGAATCAACAGATACGATTGAAGATGTGATAGAACCTTATTTGATTCAACAAGGTTTTTTACAACGCACCCCAAGAGGGCGCATGGCAACAGAAAGTGCTTACGAGCATTTTGGTTTAAAAATGAATGACTAACATGGCATTTTGGCACAGTCGTTGTAAATATTGGCTCGTGTAAGGGTAAAATTCAGTAAATAGATACCAATGTTAACAATAAAGTAGGCAAAATTAATATTATTTAATAAGGAGTGCTTCATGAGCCGCGTTCTATTGGTCGATGATGATACCGTACTAACCGAATTACTCAGTGACTACCTAACAGCAGAAGGCTTGCAAGTTCATATTGAAATCGATGGTCAAGCAGGCTTCCAAGCAGCCTTGACCGGCCAATATGATGTTGTGGTATTGGATTCCATGATGCCTAAAATGAGTGGTTTGGATGCGTTGAAGTCCATTCGTGCTCAATCTAAAATCCCTGTCATCATGCTTACTGCCAAAGGTGATGATATTGATCGCATTATTGGTTTGGAAATGGGCGCGGATGATTATGTTCCAAAACCATGCACGCCACGTGAATTGCTAGCTCGCATTCATGCTATTTTACGCCGTATGGAAAACAGCCAAAACAACACCAGCGCACCTGATGTCCTTCAAGTTAGCGGTGTGTGCTTGATTCCAGCCAAACGCCAAGCAACCATGAATGACCAAGTATTGGAATTGACCAGTACAGAATTTAATTTACTGGAAGTGTTGATGCGCTACGCAG
Source organism: Neisseriaceae bacterium (assembly GCA_030146285.1). GTDB lineage: Bacteria > Pseudomonadota > Gammaproteobacteria > Burkholderiales > Neisseriaceae > JASLFS01. The sequence goes on from JASLBZ010000151.1 coordinate 21,133, forward strand.
GTCAAATCGTGAGTAAAGAAACTTTATCACTAGAGGCATTAGACCGCAAACTGGCCAAGTTCGACCGCAGTATTGATGTGCACATTTCTAGCATTCGTCAAAAACTCGGCGATGCCAGTCTCATTCAAACGGTTCGTGGCTTAGGCTATTTGTTTGTTCGTAACTGATATACCTAAACTTAAAAGAAACTGAACCCCATGACAAGGTTGTTTTATAAAATATTTGCCATTTTTTGTTTGGTTATTATTTGTGCCATTACGGTCGCGAGCATTTCCTTTTGGATTGTGCAAACCACCGTCAATGAAGTGAAAATAAAACAGCAACGCAGCATTGAAAGTACGTTTCTTTTAAGCAATGTGAACGCATTTAGCAATAAGGGTGAACGCGGCATCATCGAAACATTTGATGAATGGAACAGCAGCCCTGAGCGAGAAAATCTATTGGTGGTGCGCGAAGATGATAACCAAGATATTTTCGATCGCCCCATTGATTTAAAAGAAACACAAAAAGCACGTGACTATGCTCGCTTCAATACTGAGGCGCCTTTGGTTCGCGCTGCTTATGACCGCTTTGGTCAAGAGTATATTTTCTACATCAAAGACTGGGATGTCTCCCCATCTATCAAACCTGCATTGCCTTTAATTCCTGGCTTACCTTTAGCACCCATTTGGCATGAGCTCATTTTAATTAGCTTGGTCGTTTTGGCAGGCCTTAGCTGTGCTTATATTTTAGCCAGTTACATTGCCAAACCCATTCGCATACTGCAACGTGGCTTTGATAACTTGGCCGGCGGTGCTTTAGATACCCGAATTCGCCAACACATGGGCAAGCGTAAAGATGAGCTAGCTGGCTTAGCTGATGATTTTGATTACATGGCACAAAAACTGCAGGAACTTGTGGAAAAAGAGCGCCACCTACTGCACCATGTCTCGCATGAAATGCGCTCTCCGATGGCGCGTATGCAAGCGATGCTAAGCCTCATTCAACAGCAACCCAAAAAACAGGAACAATACATCGCCCGCTTAGAAAATGAGCTAAAGCGCATGGATTCACTGGTGGGAGAATTGTTGACTTTAGCTCGATTAGAAAGCGGTACTGTCGAAGTGGATTACGATGAATTGCCATTCCAAGACTTCATCAACACGTTGATTTTAGACTCAGCCAGCATTGCAGACCAGCGCCAACAAACATTGCAACTTTTGCCCAATAATGAAACACCTTTAATATTCATCAATGCCAATGAAAGCTATCTGTACCGTGCTTTTGACAATGTGATCCGCAACGCCATGAACTACAGTCCAGATGGCAGCTTAATCAACATTCGTTATCACGTTGATAAGGTATATTTGTATGTGGATATTGATGACAATGGCCCTGGTGTTGAAGAGTTTGAAATCCCCAATTTGTTTATGGCTTTTTTTCGGGCCAGCAGCAGTGACAATAAACCCGGCACAGGCTTAGGTTTACCACTTGCCAAACACATCGTAGAGCAGCACAAAGGTGAAGTAAGTGCTTCGAATATCAAACCGCATGGATTGCGTATTTCTTTTAAACTGCCATTGATTACCAAAAAAACCAAAGCAGATGAAGAAAAGAAAAAAAACAAAGCTTAAATTACAGTATTAAAAAAGAGGCAGCCTGAATTACAGGCGGCCTCTTTTTTTAAGGTCTCTACCTTAAGGCATTAACATGCCACCATTCACATGAATAGTTTGACCAGTAATGTAACCAGCCATATCCGAAGCTAAGAACAAAACAGCATCAGCAATGTCTTGGGCTTCACCTAACTTGCCCAAAGCAATGTTTTTGGCCAAATCTGCGCGCTGCTCTTCTGGCAAAGCGCGGGTCATGTCTGTGTCAATAAAGCCTGGTGCAACACAGTTGACTGTAATGCCACGACTGCCCACTTCACGCGCCATGGATTTGGTAAAGCCCATCAAGCCGGCTTTTGCAGCAGCATAATTGGCTTGACCTGCATTTCCCATTGTACCTACGATAGAGGTAATATTAATAACGCGACCAAAACGGGCTTTCATCATGCCACGCAATACCGATTTACTGCTACGGAAAACCGATTTTAGATTCACTTGCATGATGTCATCCCATTCAGATTCTTTCATGCGCATCAGTAAATTATCGCGGGTAATGCCTGCGTTATTCACCAAGATATCAATCTTGCCAAACTCTTTTTCAACTTGAGCTACCAATGTTTCAATGCTGTTCTCATCGGTGACGTTCAATTGACGACCCTGACCACCAAATTCAGCCAAACGCTCAGTAATTTTACCGGCTTGCTCTTCGCTTGTTGCCGTACCAATCACGGTGGCACCCGCTTTGGCCAAAGTATCTGCAACAGCAGCACCAATACCACGAGAAGCACCTGTTACCAAAGCAACCTTACCTGTTAAATCCAAACCCATGTTCAATCCTTTATGCATTATTTTCTTGAATAAAAGCTTCGATTTGCTCTACAGTCAGTAGCGGCACGCAGCTTGCTTCTTTATTGATTCGTTTTGCCAATCCAGCCAAGACCTTACCTGGGCCACATTCAGCAGCCTGGGTAATGCCATCGGCAACCAAAGCATTCACTGTCTCCGTCCAACGCACTGGAGAATACAATTGCTTAACTAAGGCAGCCTGAATATCAACAGGATTCTCATGAGACAACACATCCGCATTGTGAATCACTTTAATACTTGGAGTTTGGATATTGACTTCATTAATGGCAATTGCCAATTGATCCGCAGCACCTTTCATTAAACTGCAATGAGAAGGAACAGATACTGGCAATGGCAAGGCACGTTTCGCACCTTTTTCTTTTGCCAAAACCATGGCGCGGCCAACAGCCTGAGCCTCACCCGCAATCACAACTTGGCCTGGTGAGTTGAAGTTCACCGCTTCAACCACACTGCCCTCTGCTGCCTGGGCGCACAAAGCAATCACGTCTTCATCTGACAGACCCAAAATAGCAGCCATAGCACCTTGGCCTTGTGGCACTGCCTCTTGCATCAATTGAGCGCGCAAACGCACCAATGCCACAGCATCAGCAAAGACCATGCTATCGGCAGCCACCAAAGCGCTGTATTCACCCAAGCTGTGTCCTGCAACAACGCTTGGCAATACCCCACCAAGCTCACGGTAAGCACGAAAAGTAGCAATACCAGCAGCCAACATCAAAGGTTGTGTATTAACGGTTTCATTGATTACAGCAACATCATCACCCGCTTGCATTGGCCACAAATCTTGTCCCAATACATCTGAAGCTTCGTCAAATGTTGCTTTCACAACGGGCAATGCTTGCAAACCTTGCATCATGCCCAAACTTTGTGAGCCTTGTCCTGGAAAATAAAAAGCAAAAGCCATCACTTACCTCTTTCGTTTTTGTATTAAATAACCACGCCCAAAGCGTGGTTCAGAATCATCAATTGTTTTTAGTACTTCAGCAGCACTGCACCCCAAGCGAAGCCACCACCAATGCCTTCTAATAGCAAGGTTTGACCACGCTGAATGCGACCGTCTCGCACACCAACATCCAAAGCCAAGGGAATAGAGGCTGCTGATGTATTGCCGTGCTCTTGCACGGTTAAAATCACCTTATCCATACTCAAGCCTAGGTGGCGCGCTGTACTCTCAATAATGCGCTGATTTGCCTGATGTGGTACGACCCAGTCCACATCATCGCTGCTTAATCCGGCTTCTTCTAAAACAGCAGCACCCACACGAGATAAGGCCTTCACTGCAAATTTAAAGACACCTTGTCCATCCATTTGCAAATAAGGGTGCCCTGCAATCTCACCATTTCGCATTTGTGCTGGGGTTTGTAGCAAATAAGAATAACGACCATCTGCTTCCAGTTTTGCATGCATCACACCCGGCTCATCACTTGCACCTAATACCACAGCGCCAGCACCGTCACCAAACAAAACGCAGGTTCTTCTGTCTTGCCAATCCACAATGCGACTAAAAGTTTCAGCACCGATGACCAGGGCCTTTTTAGCCAAACCAGTTTGAATATAAGCGTGAGCTGTGGTTAACGCATACATAAAGCCTGCACAAACAGCCTGCACATCAAAAGCCGCGCCTTGGTGTACACCTAATTTTTCTTGTACCAAACAAGCCGTACTTGGAAACTGCATATCTGGCGTTGCCGTGGCCACAATAATCAAATCAATTTCGCTAACATCCGTACCAGCCGCTTCTAAGGCGCGCTTAGCAGCATGCACTGCCAAATCACTGGTTAACTCATCATCTGCAGCGATATGGCGTGCTTTGATACCGGTTCTAGTGGTAATCCATTCGTCCGAAGTCTCTAAACGCTCACTTAAATCATCATTGGTAACACGGTTTTGTGGCAAATAGCTGCCTGTTCCTAAAATTTTTGCATATTGCATGTACTTCAAACCTCATAGAAAAGCGGCCTTATCAGCCGCTTTTTTTTATTAATCATCCGAGCCTTGTTACTTCGCAGATACACCATTGTCCACTTCAGCTGCAGCAAGCTTTTGCATGGCTTGTCCAACACCTGATTCTAACTTCGATAAAATATCCACTTTTGCTTCGTAATAGGCTTCTTGTAAAGCATAATTAAAGCCAACTGCATCTGTTCCACCATGGCTTTTCACCACAATGCCACGCAAACCCAAAAAGATTGCGCCATTAAAGCGACGCGGATCAAAGCGGCGCTTGAAATTTTTCAAGACAGGTAACGCCATTAATGCGCTCATTTTTGCAAACATGCTGCTGGTGAACTCTTCTTTAATCGCGCTGCCCACCATTTTAACGGCACCTTCAACGGCTTTTAAAGTCACATTACCCACAAAACCATCGGTAACAATCACATCCACTTCACCTGTGAAAATATCATCGCCTTCAACATTGCCCACAAAGTTTAACGGGGTCTTTTTCAATAGTTGATAAGCTTCTTTAATGGTGTCCGTGCCTTTGATGTCTTCTGTACCCACATTCAAAATACCCACTTTGGGTTTTGTTTTTTCTGGGAACATGGCTGTGACCAAATAAGAACCCATGACACCAAACTGCATCAGTTGTTGTGGCGAGCTATCAATATTGGCACCCAAATCCAACACGCAAGTCGTGGATTTGGTTTGGCTGGGTAAAAATTTGGCTATGGCTGGTCTATCGATGCCTGGCAAAGTTTTTAACACGAAGCGTGCTGTTGCCATCAACGCACCAGTATTGCCCGCAGACACTGCAGCTTGTGCCTTGCCTTCTTTAACTTGATTAATCGATACGCGCATCGATGAATTTTTTTTATTCTTCAATGCAGATTGTGGCTGCTCGTCCATCTCCACCACTTCTGTGGTATGTTCAACGGTGATTTGTTTTAATGGTGCATTAATGCTGTTTAAAGCATTTTTTATTTCTTCTGAGTCCCCAACCAAAATCAAATGGGCATCTTGATGGCGCTCTAAAAATGCCACGGCAGCAGGAATAGTCACTTTTAAACCAATGTCACCACCCATTGCATCAACAGCAATCGTAATCATTATTTCATTTCGACAATATTTTGAAGC
>JASLBZ010000165.1 GCA_030146285.1 Neisseriaceae bacterium
TCTGTAAACTGTGCTCACGGATTTTATAACCAATCTTCTCGTTACGTAAATCCAAATGCACTCTAAAACCTTCTTTGCGTAGTTCTTGTGCCACAAACTGACAGTATTCAGCTTGAGCTTCAGTAATGTTCATAATGACCATCTGAACTGGAGCTAACCACAATGGGAATGCACCCGCATGGTTTTCAATCAAAATACCAATGAAACGTTCTAACGAACCCAATACTGCACGGTGCAGCATTACAGGTGTTTTGCGACTATTGTCTTCGGATACATACTCAGCACCTAAGCGCTCAGGCAATACCAAGTCAAGCTGCAAAGTACCACACTGCCAAGAACGACCTAAGGCATCTTTAATGTGGTACTCAATCTTAGGACCGTAGAACGCGCCTTCACCTGGCAGCTCATCCCACTCAGCACCGCAATCACGCAGCGCTTCACGCAGGCCTTTTTCAGCCTTATCCCAAGTCTCATCACTGCCAGCACGTTGCTCTGGGCGCAATGACAATTTAATGCGTACATTATCAAAACCAAATTGACGGTAAATTTTCATAATCAACTGGTTAAATGCCACCGCTTCGCTGCTGATTTGATCTTCAGTACAGAAGATGTGCGCATCGTCTTGTACGAAACCGCGCACGCGCATCAAGCCATGCAAAGCACCAGAAGGTTCATTGCGATGGCAGGAGCCAAACTCAGCTAAACGCAGTGGCAAATCACGGTATGAACGCAAACCTTGATTAAAGATTTGTACATGGCCTGGGCAGTTCATTGGTTTTACCGCATAAACACGTTTTTCAGACTCGGTGATAAACATGTTTTCTTGGTAGTTTTCCCAGTGGCCTGATTTTTCCCATAGTGCACGGTCCATAATCATTGGGGTTTTAACTTCTTGGTAACCCACTTCGTTTAGTTCTTTGCGAATATGCTGCTCAATCACTTGCCACAATGTCCAACCTTTAGGATGCCAGAACACCATGCCTGGTGCTTCATCTTGTAAATGGAACAAATCCATTTGGCGTCCTAATTTGCGGTGATCACGCTTTTCAGCTTCTTCCAAGCGGAACAAGTAGTCTTTTAAATCTTCTTTGCTTGCCCAAGCCGTGCCATAAATGCGTTGCAACATTTCGTTGTTGCTATCACCACGCCAGTAAGCGCCGGCCACTTTCATCAACTTGAATACTTTTAATTTGCCTGTTGATGGCACATGAGGTCCACGGCACAAATCGGTAAAGTCACCTTCTTTGTAAAATGACAATACTTCGTTACCGGGAATACTTTCAATAATTTGTGCTTTGTAAATCTCGCCTTTGTCGGCAAAGAATTTAATCGCTTCATCACGGGTCATCTCAAAACGTTCCACCGGAATGTCTTGTTTAACCAGCTCTTTCATTTTTGCTTCAATCGCGACCAAGTCCTCTGGGGTAAATGGACGACTGTAAGCAAAATCATAGTAAAAACCATCTTCAATCACAGGACCAATGGTCACTTGTGCGTCAGGATAAAGTTGTTGCACTGCATATGCCAACAAATGCGAGGTTGAGTGACGAATCACTTCCAAACCTTCATCATCTTTAGAGGTAATAATTGCCAGCTGACTGTCTTTCTCCATCACAAAGCAAGTATCAACCAGTACACCATCCACTTTACCCGCCAAAGCAGCGCGTGCCAGTCCCGTGCCAATTGAGGCAGCCACGTCATAGACAGATACGGGGCCATCAAATTGGCGAACTGAGCCATCCGGTAAAGTAATGTTTAGCATTTTATGTTCCATGTGATTGAATGTAATATTATTTATAGTCATATCAATTTGCGCAAAAAGCGTTTTGCAATACAAAAAAACAGCGCAGCTCGCAAACAAGCCCGCTGTTATAATCGTGAGATCACTGCCATTCAAGGTGATTCAGGCCAGATACAATCTCACCCTACCAAGATGGTGCTCTAACCAACTGAGCCACATGCCTAATGCGTCAAATTTTGAGTTGACTATTTTAGCCTTAACAGTAGCAATTGGCAACAAGCGATAACACAATCCAGCCCAAGATGGCTTATAATGGCAAAATCTTCATTTAAATAGCCTCAATTCTTCATGTTAGAGTTCAAACTGCACAAACAAGATGGGCACGCACGCCGTGGCACCATCACTTTAAACCACGGTACGGTTGAAACACCCGTATTTCAACCTGTTGGCACTTATGGCTCAGTCAAAGCCATGACCCCACAAAACCTTCACGACATCAATGCGCAAATTATCTTAGGCAATACCTATCATTTGTGGCTGCGCCCTGGCTTGGAAATCATTGAGCAATTTGGTGGTCTGCATGACTTTATGGGTTGGGACAAACCTATTTTGACAGACTCAGGTGGCTTTCAAGTGTTTTCTTTGTCGCAAATGCGCAAGCTAACCGAAGAAGGTTGCACTTTCAAAAACCCAATTAACGGCGACAAACTGTTTTTATCGCCTGAAATTTCAATGCAAATTCAAAAAACATTGAATTCAGACATTGTGATGCAGTTAGACGAATGCACACCAGGTGATGCGTCTGAAAAACAAGCCCAAGATTCATTGCAAATGAGCTTACGCTGGGCTGAGCGCTCTAAAAATGAGTTTGAGCGCTTAAACAACCCCAATGCTTTATTCGGTATTGTACAAGGTGCAATGTTTGAAAACCTGCGTGAAGAATCATTGGCCGGTCTTTTGGATATTGGTTTCGATGGCTATGCCATTGGTGGCTTATCTGTGGGCGAACCTAAGCCTGAGATGTACCGCATGCTGCGTCATATTGGCCCGAAACTGCCAGCAAACAAACCACACTACTTAATGGGTGTGGGCACACCAGAAGACTTGGTGTATGCCGTGGGTTATGGCGTTGATATGTTTGACTGTGTGATGCCAACACGCAATGCCCGTAATGGTTGGTTATTCACCCGTTTTGGCGACTTAAAAATCAAAAATGCGATTTACAAAAAAGACACCAAGCCATTGGATGCAAGTTGTACTTGCTATACCTGTCAAAATTTCAGTCGTGCTTATTTGCACCACTTACACCGCACTGGCGAGATTTTGGGCGCACAGCTTAACACCATTCACAATCTGCATTACTACCAACAATTGATGCAAGAAGTGCGTGACGCTATTGATGAAAGCGCTTTTGCGGCATTCCAAGTTCGCTTTGCCAAAGAACGCGCCATGGGTGTGAATTAATTTTGGTATTTTCGCTTGAAAGCACGAGAAATGGCTTCATATGTCATGCATTGGGAAAAACTTTGACCCAATGCATGCAAAATATCAGTAAAGGTCTTTAAGCGAAGACCTATTTAGCATATTATGCGTACATGAGTTTTTAGACATTGTTATCCAAGGCTTTTGGTATTGGATAATATGCCAATAGTTTTATTAATAGATAGTTAACCTGCACGACGAACGGATTAAGAAATGATTGATTTTGCTTTTGCACAAGATGCCGCCGCAGCTTCAGGCGCGAGCAGCATGCTGACCCAGTTTGCACCTTTGGTTTTGATTTTGGTGGTATTTTACTTTTTGGTAATGCGTCCACAACAAAAGAAATTCAAGAAACACCAAGCCATGCTTGCTGAATTGAAAAAAGGCGACAAAGTAATCACCAGTGCTGGTTTTGTTGGCAAAATCACCAAAGTTGGCGATCGCTTTTACACGGTTGAAATTGCACCTGGCGTTGAAGTTGAATTAGAACGCACTGCTGTTTCAGCTAAAGTAGACGCTTAATCTTCAAGCGTAACTTCGCAGCCGCACACCTGTGCGGCTTCTTCTCTTTCTAAATAAGAAGGTTAAGCATGAATCGCTACCCACTTTGGAAATACATCATTATTTTGGTGTGTGTCGCATTAAGTGCCCTTTATACCTTGCCAAACTTTTTTGGTGAAACGCCTGCTGTTCAAGTGTCATCCAACCGCCAGTCGATTCCAATCAATGAAAGTACCCTGAGCACCGTACAAACAGCATTAACCCAAGCTGGCTTAAAAGACGATGGTCTGTTTATTGCCAATGACAGCTTGAAAGTTCGTTTTAAAAATGCAGAAACGCAGCTAAAAGCGCGTGATGTGATTGAGTCGTCTTTGGGCGATGGTTACATCATTGCATTAAACCTGATTCCAGATAGTCCTGAATGGATGGCAAAAATCAACGCCAATCCAATGTTCTTAGGGCTGGATTTGCGTGGTGGCGTCCACTTCACATTGCAAGTGGACATGAAAGCTGCTTTAAGCAAAACACTTGAGCGCTACTCAGGCGACATTCGCCGCCAATTGCGCCAAGACAAAATTCGCACGGGTGAAATTCGTCGCGTGGGCGATTCTTTGAGCGTTCCATTTCAGGATGCTGACAGTCGCAACAATGCACTGAAGTCTTTGAAAAAAATTCTGCCTGAGGTGACCTTACTGCCTGAAGGTGAACAGCAATTGGTATTGAGCTTATCGCCTGAATTGATGCAAAAAATCAAAGGTGATGCGGTTAAGCAAAACATGAACACCCTAAGCAATCGTGTGAATGAGCTTGGCGTTGCTGAGCCTGTTATCCAGCAATCTGGTGCAGATCGCATCGTGGTGCAGTTACCAGGTATTCAAGACACAGCCAAAGCCAAAGACATTCTAGGTCGCACTGCGACACTAGAATTGCGCATGGTGGTAGATGATTCTGTTTTACTTAGCCAAGCTTTAAATGGCCAAGTACCCGATGGTTATGAGCTTTTGTATGAGGCAGGCCAAAACCGCACCCCTATTTTGGTAAGCAAACAAGTTGAATTAACTGGTGACAATCTAAACGATGCCCAACCTTCATTTGATGAAATGGGCGCAGCGGCAGTGGCATTGAATCTGGATTCTGCTGGTTCTTCTATTTTTGCGGAATTGACCCGTGCTAATGTGGGTAAACGCATGGCCATGGTGTTAATCGACCAGGACAAAACCGAAGTGATTACCGCACCGGTGATTCGTTCTGAAATTCCCAATGGTCGCGTACAGATTTCTGGCAGCATGAATCCTGCCCAAGCAAATGACACGGCGTTGTTATTGCGTGCAGGCTCTTTGGCTGCACCAATGCAAATCATTGAAGAACGCACCATTGGCCCAAGCTTGGGTCAGGAAAACATTACCAAAGGCTTTAATGCAACACTTTGGGGCTTTGTGGCTGTAGCGGCCTTCATGATTATTTACTACCGTGCTTTCGGTGTGGTTTCTGTGATTGCCATGAGCGTGAATATTTTACTGTTAATCGGTATTTTATCTGCTTTGCAAGCCACTTTGACCTTACCAGGTATTGCTGCGATTGCTTTGACCTTGGGTATGGCGATTGACTCAAACGTATTGATTAATGAGCGTATCCGTGAAGAATTGCGCTTGGATTTACCACCACAAATGGCCATTAGTAAAGGTTATGACTTTGCATGGGCAACCATTATTGACTCCAATATCACTTCGCTGATTGCTGGTTTGGCATTGTTAATTTTCGGTGCTGGTGCGATTCGTGGCTTTGCCGTGGTTCACTGTATCGGTATTTTAACGTCAATGTTCTCATCGGTACTGGTGTCTCGTGCGATTGTTAACTTGTGGTACGGTCGTCGTCGCCATTTGAAAAAAGTATCCATTGGCGCAGTATGGCGTCCTGAAGCTGAACCCAAAGCGGTAGCAGGAAAGGAATAAATCATGGAATTATTTAGATTCAAGCGCGATATTCCATTCATGAGTTATGGCAAGTTAACCACTGCCATTTCACTTATCACGTTTATTTTGGCTGTATTTTTCATCTTTACCAAAGGTTTGAATTTCTCTGTGGAGTTCACAGGCGGTACGGTGATGAATGTTCAGTACGATAAAGGTGCTGATGTGAATGCCATTCGCAGTAAGTTGAATGACTCTTTAAAAATGGGTGAAATTCAGGTTCAAGCCTTAGGCACGACCAAAGACATCATGATTCGCTTACCGAATAAATCCGGTGAAAATGATGCCAAATTGCCTAACCATGTAATGCAATTACTGCAAGCTGATCGACCTGATGCACAAATGCGCCAAGTTGAGTTTATTGGCCCACAAGTGGGCGATGAATTGGTTACCCATGGTTTATTGGCCATCTTCTTTGTGTGCTTGGGCATTATTATTTACTTGTCAATGCGTTTTGAATGGCGTTTTGCAGTCTCTGCCATCATTGCCAACATGCATGACGTGGAGATTATTATTGGTTGTTTTGCCCTATTCCAATGGGAGTTTTCACTGACGGTATTGGCGGGTATTTTGGCGGTATTGGGTTACTCGGTAAATGAATCGGTAGTGGTATTTGACCGTATTCGTGAGAACTTCCGCAAGCCTCAAATGCGCAACAAAAGCGTGCCTGAAGTCATTAACAACGCCATTACCTCGACCATGAGCCGCACCATGATTACCCA
>JASLBZ010000168.1 GCA_030146285.1 Neisseriaceae bacterium
AGCGATTTGAACGCTCGACCAACGGATTAAAAGTCCGCTGCTCTACCAGCTGAGCTAACGGCCCGGAGAAGCTGTGCATTATAGGGATACTCACTTTTAGCGTCAAGCCCTTTTTTCATCTTTTTTTATTTATTTTTTAGCAATGATTCAAAAAATGCTGTAGGATTACTGATTAATATTGACATGGGCTATATTTAATCTTTCTAAATCAACTCATTAATATTTCAATATTAACCAATTGTACTCACTCACAAACAACAAAAAGGATATTTCATGAAGAAATCGTTATCGGCTGTCTTAGCTGCAGCGGCATTAACTTTAGCAGCTTGTGGCGGTGAAACTGCACCAAAAATCGAAGACGTGGCCAGTGAAGTTCAAGCCAGCGGCACTGAAATGATTGAATCAACTGCAAGCGAAGCTGGTGCAGATCTTGATGCTGTTAGCTCTGAAGCTCAAGGCAAACTAGAAGCCGCAACCGAAAGCGCTAAAACCGGTGCCAATGAATTAAAAGACAAAGCCACTGATGCAGCCAATGACTCTAAAGAGCAAGCCAAAGGCGCTTTGGATGACATGAAAAAAGATGCCAGCGATGCGCTAAAAGATGTTAAAGAAAAAACCACTGATGTTGTGAATGATGGTAAAAAAGCAGCAGAAGACGTTAAAAATGACACCAAAAAAGCCATTGATGACGTAAAAAATGAAATTAGCAAGTAATCTTGCCCAATAAAAAACCTCTGCCTAGGCAGAGGTTTTTTTATTCAGCTTGGTGATTAACCACGGCGCATTTGCGGGAACAAAATCACATCACGAATACTAGCAGAGTCGGTTAACAACATCACTAAGCGATCTAAACCAATACCACAACCGCCGGTTGGTGCCAAACCATACTCCATTGCGCGAACGTAGTCTGCATCAAAATGCATCGCTTCATCGTCGCCCGCATCTTTTTGCTCAACTTGCGCCATAAAGCGAGCTGCCTGATCTTCTGGGTCATTCAACTCAGAGTAACCATTAGCCAACTCACGGCCCACGACAAACAATTCAAAGCGCTCTGTTAGACCTTCTTTGACATCTGAAGCACGTGCCAATGGCGACACTTCAACTGGGTAATCAACAATAAATGTTGGATTCCACAACAAGCTCTCAGCACATTCTTCAAACAACGCCAATTGCAAGCCACCCAAACCAGCATTCACTGGCAATGAACCGCCCAATTTTTTGATTTCTGATTTTAACCAATCCACATTAGCCAAATCATCATCTTGGTATTGTGGGTTGTATTTTTGAATCGCACCCAAGATAGTCAAACGCTCAAATGGGCTTGCCAAATCAACTTCTTTACCATTGTAAGAAATATTCAAACCACCGCACACTGTTTGCGCAGCATGGCGAATCACGCCTTCGGCCATTTGCATCATGTGCTCATAGTCGCTGTATGCTTCGTAGAACTCCATCATGGTGAATTCAGGATTGTGACGGGTACTGATGCCTTCGTTACGGAAACTGCGGTTAATTTCAAACACGCGCTCCATACCGCCAACAACCAAACGTTTCAAATACAATTCTGGTGCAATACGCAAGAACAATTCCATGTCCAAAGCATTGTGGTGCGTGGTAAATGGCTTCGCTGTTGCACCACCAGGAATGGTGTGCATCATTGGGGTTTCTACTTCTAGGTAGCGACGATCTACCATGTATTGGCGAACTGCTTGAATGGCATTACTGCGCTTGATAAACGTATCACGCGATTCTGCATTGGTGATCAAGTCCACATAACGCTGGCGGTACTTTTGTTCTTGATCCGTCAAACCCAAGTGTTTTTCAGGCAATGGGCGCAATGATTTGCTCAACAAACGAATCTTATTCACGCGCACAGTCAATTCACCATGGTTGGTTTTAAACAACGTGCCTTCAGCGCCTAAAATATCGCCCATGTCCCAATGTTTAAAATCATCGTGCGCCTCTTCGCCCACGCCTTGGTTGTTAATGTACAGTTGGATTTGACCAGTCATGTCTTGCACAGTCGCAAAACTTGCCTTACCCATTGCACGTTTTAACATCATGCGGCCTGCAATTTTCACTGGGATTTCTTGTGGGTCTAAATCTGCTTTTTCTAAAGCATCGTACTTTTCATGCAAATCTTGGGCAAACGCATCACGGCGAAAGTCGTTAGGAAAAGCAATGCCATCTTGGCGCAACTGTGTTAATTTTTCACGGCGCAAGCTAACAATTTGGTTTTCATCTAATTCTGGTAAATTATTGTGTTCATCGCTCATAGCGGTTTTATCCTAATGATACAGCGTGTTTTTTACAAAGCTGCCTGAAAATCAATTAAATATCAACAACAGAGAATTTTACTCTAAGCTATTGATGATATGTGTGTGGCGCACAAGCGTCAACTTTGCAATGCAAAAAACAACACACAGATTCTTGGGGCAAAAAAAAACCTGTCTTTCGACAGGTTTTTTTAAATTTGGTGGGCCGTGAGCGATTTGAACGCTCGACCAACGGATTAAAAGTCCGCTGCTCTACCAGCTG
>JASLBZ010000181.1 GCA_030146285.1 Neisseriaceae bacterium
GGCTATGAGATTCCGTTTAATCGTCATTTTTATGTGTACGAACCACCAAGAGATTTAGCGGTGATTGATGCGGAACTGTTTGCCGTGAGCCAAGAGATTATGAAGCTACTTGAAGAGGTACATTCATAATGGCTGCTTTATCCAAATACAAAACCTATCCTGAATACAAAGATTCATATTCAAAGTGGTATTCAGAAATTCCTAATCATTGGGATAGAGTTCCTTTAAAATATATCACTTTAAATTTTGTTAAAGATGGTCCTCATGAAACACCTAAGTTTATAGGTTCAGGTATTCCATTTTTATCAGTTGATGGTATTCAAAATAACAGCTTAATTTTCGACAATTGTAGGTATATATCTAAAGATGATCATATGCGCTACTCTTTAAAATGTAAGCCTGCATTTGGAGATATTCTTTTAGGGAAAGCAGCATCAGTTGGAAAAGTAGCATTAGTTAATACTAATATTGAATTTAATGTTTGGTCTCCACTTGCCGTAATTACTCCTAAAAATAGTAACTTCAGCAAATATATTTACTACTCTCTTCAATCTACCAACTTGCAAACACAGTGTGATTTATATTCAAACTCTAACACGCAAAAAAATCTTGGAATGAGTACAATTGATAACTTACATTTTCTTCAACCATCAGATCATGAAGCTAATACTATCGCTCAATTTCTCGATCACGAAACAACCAAAATTGATCAGCTCATAGAAAAGCAACAAACCTTAATTGCGCTTTTGAAAGAAAAGCGTCAAGCAGTGATTAGCCATGCTGTCACAAAAGGACTTGATCCTAATGCCAAAATGAAAGATTCAGGCGTTGAATGGTTGGGCGAAGTGCCTGAACATTGGGAGGTTAAACCTCTAAAATATATATGTACTTTTTCAGGTGGAGGAACTCCCTCAAAAGACAATTTAAGCTTTTGGTCTAATGGAGATATTCCTTGGGTTTCTCCAAAAGATATGAAGCATAAATATATTCATTCAACAATGGACTATATAACAGAACTTGCTGTTAAAGAATCTAGTACCAAATTAGTTAATCCTGATACTTTGCTAATTGTTGTACGCTCAGGAATCTTACAACGCACTATTCCTTTGGCGATCAATAAAGTTCAAGTCACCATTAATCAAGATATGAAAGCATTAACATTTAATCAAAATAAAATTAATGTAGAGTTTATTTATTATTGCATTACAGGTAATACGCCAAAACTACTTTTAGAGTGGTCAAAAGAAGGAGCAACTGTAGAAAGTATAGAACATGAGTACTTATCTAATACAGAATTCCCATACCCTTCTTATCATGAACAACAAGACATTATTAATTTTTTGGATAATCAAACTTCTAAATTTGAGTTGTTAGTGCAAAAAGCAGAACAGCAGATTGAGTTGATGAAGGAACGTAGGACGGCATTAATCTCCGCAGCGGTGACGGGAAAGATTGATGTCAGGGATTGGCAGCCTGAACAACGGTGATTCAGTCGCAATCGCCAAGATTGCATGAGGCGAAGCCATTTTCAACCAACCAAAAACACAAAGGCAAGTGCATGGACAAGGCAAAAGAATCCACTTTTCAAAACGACATCATCAACGAAATGCTCGCCCAAGGTTGGCTCTTGGGTTCGCCCAAAAACTACAATCGTGAACGTGCGCTTTATGAAGAAGACGTCATTGCCTTTGTGAAAAACACCCAAGCCAAAGCATGGGAAAAATTCTGTGCTCGCTACCCACAAAATAGCGAAGATCATTTTTGTGAGGCGCTCACCAAACAGCTTAAAAAAGCCGATATCAATGCCACAAATGATGCTTCGCGTAAGTTTGGTACCTTGGGCGTCTTGCGCCATGGCATCAAAACCACGCCGACTCACTTTTTTTTGTGTCAATTTAAGCCTGAAAATAACCTGAACCCTGAAGTACAAGCCCATTATGAACACAATATTTTGCGCATTGTACCGGAGCTGGTTTACAGCCCACATACCCAAGTGGATGCAGATTGCCTCAATGCAAAGACCGCCAAAAAATGGCGCATTGATTTGGTGCTGTTTTTAAATGGCTTGCCCATCGTCACAATGGAATTGAAATCCGAATTCAAACAAACGGTTGAGCATGCCATTCACCAATACAAAACCACCCGTTTGGCAAAAGACCCTGTCACCAAAAAACTGGAACCTTTGTTAAGCTTCAAACGCGGTGCATTGGTGCATTTTGCAGTGAGCCAATATGAAGTGTATATGGCAACCCATTTGAAAGGCGCAGATACTTACTTTTTGCCTTTTAACAAGGGCACCCATGAAGGCGGTGCGGGCAATGACAACCCTCCCAATGTGAATCAATATGCCACGGGTTATTTGTGGAATGAGGTGCTTAGCAAGGCGCATTTATTGAACATCATTGGTCAATTTATCCATTTGCAAATCAAGGAAAAAGAAGATTGGAATGGGCTAAAAACCAAAGAAGAAACCTTGATTTTCCCCCGTTTTCACCAATGGGACGTAGTCACCAAACTCATTCATTCTGCCAAACATGACGGTTCTGGACAAAAATACCTGATTCAACACAGCGCGGGTTCTGGTAAATCCAACTCGATTGCATGGACAGCGCACCAATTATCAAAACTAACCAATGAAGATGGCACCAAGCAATTTGATTCTGTGATTGTGATTACCGATCGAACGGTACTGGATTCTCAGCTACAAGATACGATTTATCAATTTGAACATGCCGAAGGTGTGGTCGAGCCGATTAATAACAAAGTGGGCCAAGGCAGTAAGTCGGAAAAATTGGCGCATGCATTGGCCAATGCCAAGCCCATTATTATTGTCACCATTCAAACCTTTCCTTTTGTGCTCCAAGCGATTGAAAACAGTGTTTCATTAAAAGCACGACACTACGCAATCATTGCGGATGAAGCGCACTCGTCTCAATCGGGCACGACTGCGTCTGAATTGAAAAAAGTGCTGATGCTTGACGGTGAAAAAGAAGATTTGTCTTCTGAAGACATGATTAACGCGTCTTTGGCTGCCAAAGGCGCAAACAATCATTTGAGTTTTTATGCCTTTACGGCAACGCCCAAAACCAAAACATTGGAACTTTTTGGACGGCTGCCCAACCCTGCTCTTCCCCCTTCTAAAGACAATAAGCCTGAGGCTTTTCATGTTTACTCGATGCGCCAAGCCATTGAAGAAGGGTTTATTTTGGATGTGCTTCGCAATTACACCAACTACAAGGTGATTTACCAGTTGCGCCAAAAAATCGAAGCCATGGATGAGGCGGTGGATGAGAAAAAAGCAAAAATCAAACTCAATAAATGGGTTCGCTTACATGAGCACAATATCTCACAAAAAGTGAAAGTGATTATTGAGCACTTTAAACAGCATGTTTCGCATTTGTTAGGCGGACAAGCCAAAGCCATGGTGGTGACAAGTTCACGCAAAGAGGCGGTGCGTTACAAACTCGCTTTTGATCAATACATCGCTGACAACCAGTATGCCAATATGACCGCCATGATCGCGTTTTCAGGTGAAGTGCTGTTTGATGACAATGATGCCGATAGCGGACATTTAATCGGTGAGAAGTTTACCGAAAACAATATGAATCCCAAGCTCAAAGGGCGTGAGATGCGCAAAGCCTTTGACAGCGATGATTTTCAAGTCATGATTGTGGCCAATAAATACCAAACGGGCTTTGATCAGCCCAAACTTTGTGCGATGTATGTGGATAAAAAATTGGGCGGTGTTGAATGCGTACAAACATTATCACGCCTTAATCGTACTTATCCTGGCAAGGCCGAATCGGGTACTTTTGTGCTTGATTTTTTCAACGATCCTGAAGAGATATTGGCATCTTTTCAACCTTATTACCAAACGGCATCTTTAGAAAATGTGAGCGATCCTGATATGATTTTTGATCTTGCTGATAAAATCAGCATGGCCAATATCTTCACATGGACAGAGGTAGAACAATTTGTTGATGCTTTTTTCACTGCCAATAAAACATCTGCTGCCATCAGTAATATTTGTAAACCTGCGCTTGAGCGTTGGCGCAAACAATACCAGGAAGCCATACAAAAATACCAAGCCAGTCTTGACGTTCTAAAACGTACAAAAAAAACCAAAGACCCTGTTTTAATAGCCAATGCTGAAACGGTATTGACAGAAACCCGAATCGAAAAAGACCGTTTAGAGATTTTCAAAAAAGACTTGGGCACCTATGTGCGCACTTATGAATTCTTATCGCAAATCGTGGATTATGATGATGCTCAATTGGAAAAACTAAGCTTATATGCCCGCCATCTGCGCCCAATGCTGCGTGAGCAGATTGTTTTGGAAGATGAAATTGAGTTGAGTAATGTGCAAATGAGCCATTACCGATTATCCAAAATCCGTGAGCAACACATTAAATTGGTAGAAGATGAAATTACGGAGCTTGCAAGTGGTGGCGATGCGGGTACGGGTACGGGTCAAGACAGAAAAGAAGAGTTTTTATCGGTGATTCTTTCCAGACTCAATGAAGTATTTATTGCCGATCGCTTAACAGATAAAGACATGATTAATTATGCGATGGCGATTGCAGATAAAGTTTCTGAAAATGGCCATGTTATTACGCAAATTAAAAACAATACGCGTGAGCAAGCCATTCTGGGCGACTTCCCTTCTGCCACTTATGATGCGATTTTTGCCAGCAGTGAAGCACACCAAGAACAAATGATGCAGCTTTTGGCCGACGACGGAAAAATGAAGCTGTTCCAACGCATTGTGTTTGATTTGTTGTCAGGTGATAAAAACCATTCTGTCGCACGAAGATTCTAGTTCGAGTTTCTTCCTACCCAAGTAATGCTGAGCAAACCCAATCATCCATAGCATTGAAGGTGAGTACAAACATTTGGCACGACTATTTGTATTTTTTAAGTTTGTGTCTATGTGGCTAAAATCAGATGGCATCACAATAAAAAAACCTGCGTTCAAATCAACGCAGGTTTTTATCAACTTCCATCACTCAAGCTTAACCAAAAAT
>JASLBZ010000232.1 GCA_030146285.1 Neisseriaceae bacterium
AATACGATACACCAAATTTAGCTGGTTTTACTGGTAGTTTACAATACCGTACTAAAGCCAATGGCGCAGCTGCTGGCGAAACAATGACCAATGCCGATGACAAGACAACTGGTCGCAATGAATCTTTCCTAGGTTTGGGCTACGAAAACAGTGGTTTCTTTGCAAAATATGAATTGGGTTACACTTCAAATGCTTATGTGAAAAACAATGGCAATAAAGCTGGTCAATTACATCGTCTAGAAGCTGGTTATGATGCTAACAATTTGTTTGTTGGTGCTGGTTTCCAATATGGTAAAGGCTGGGAAAATGTAGCAAGTTTCTATAGCGATCGTTTTGATAGCGCACATCATTATGAAAAGCTACCATTAGTAAAAGAAGAACAAATTACATCTACGCTTTTTGGTGATAACCTATTGGTTGATGGTAAAGGTACTGGTACTCATGCTGTTAGCCAAAATGCAGTAAAAACCAAAGAAATTGCATTGAGTGCTGCTTATACGATGGGTGCAATTACACCTAAAATCTCTTATGCTCATGGTTGGAACATGAAAGATGCTCAAAATGACAATGGTACATACAACAATACCAAATATGACCAAGTGGTTATCGGTGCTGATTATGCTTTGTCTAAACGCACAACTGCTTTGGTTTCTGCGGGTTGGTTACGTCAGGGTTTAGGTCGCTATGATGTTGATAATACCGATGCAAAAGCAACTCAAAAAGCCATCGGCGTTGGTATGAAACACGTATTCTAATATTCTTTTTATTGGATTCGATACGAAACACCCCACTTGTGGGGTGTTTTTTTATGTGTTTGGTTTTTCTATTTTTCATCATGTCATATTATCAATGTGGTTTGAAAATACCCAATAAAGTGTTATTCATTTACCAATGTAGCCAGATGAGGCGGCAGTTTTGGGGAGCTCATTTTTTTGCTGCCAATATGCAAATAAAGCGGACTGCAATTTTACTGGCTGTATTGCTTGTTATGTTTTTATTCTAATAACAGACAATGGTTAAATATTGACTGCTTAATAATTGTTGGCTTTTTAATGATTTTTGGTTTATTGGGTTGTTGCAGTTTATAGACTAAAAGAAAAATTGTGATTTTTATACAACAGGAGTGTTTTCATGTTTTGGGGCAATGACTCTTGATCAGAAAATCACCGTTCTTTTGAAAAGAGATATATGCAAGGTTTGGTAAAAGCCCATATACCAAAAGCATTTTGGTGGTTTTTTGTTTTGCTTTTGTCTTGTATCAGCATTGGAAACATATAGTCATAATGCAAAATATGCATGTCATTTTTAACCCAACTGATTTATTGACGTAAGCATAAAAACAACAAAAATTAAAATTACTTATCATTTTGTATACAGATGTTTTTGGAATGACGTAAGATAGCTGTAATTTCACTGGCATATGAATTTGGAATTAAATATGTTTATTTTATGCCATTGGTAAATCATTTTTAAGTCGCTTAATCGATATTTTTGGATATGGTTTTGCCTTTAGATAGTTGAATTTTAAATATCTTTCGTTGCTTCTAAACAAATAAAGGAATACAGAATGAAAAAAACGCTTATTGCATTGGCTTTAACAGCATTACCAGTAGCCGCTATGGCTGATGTGACTTTATACGGCCAAATTAAAGGTGGTGTTGCTGCGGAGCAAACACGATTTAAAATTGGTGATGAAACTGTAAAAAGCCAATTAAGTGGTGCAGACAAGAGTACGGATGCTGCTGTTCGTGACTTCGGCTCGCGTATTGGCTTTAAAGGTGAAGAAGATCTAGGTAATGGCTTGAAAACCATTTGGCAAGTAGAGCAATCTGTTTCTTTGGGTGGCAGAACTGATACTGGCTGGTCTAACCGTGAAACGTTCATTGGTTTAGAAGGTGGCTTTGGTAAATTGCGTGTTGGTCACATCAAAAATGTTTTTGATGATCAAGATGACTATGATCCTTGGGAATATAACAGCAATAACGCACAAGGCTTGGGTATTTTCTCTCGTCACAATGGCCGTGTCGATGGCGCTTCTATCAAGTACGATACACCTGATTTGGCTGGTTTTTCAGGTAGCTTACAATACCGTACTAAAGCAAATGGTACTGCAGCTGGTCAGACAGTCGTTAAAGATGGTGAATGGGCTGGTCGCTCTGAAGCTTTCCTAGGTTTGGCTTACGAGAATAGTGGCTTCTTTGCTAAATATGGTTTTGGTATGGCTCAGAATGCTTATGTTAATGAGAATGGTAATTCTAAATCTGGTCAAATGCACCGTATTCAAGGTGGTTATGATGCCAATAACCTATTTGTTGATGTTGCTTACCAATACACCAAAGGTTGGGAATCATTGGGTGGTTATCTAAATCAATCTGCATTGAGTAATGGTGGCTTTAGTACTGGTAGTACATTGGCTGCTGTAAATGGTCAAGGTGCATTTAATGCAGCTTATGTAGATAGTATTCGTATCCAAACTGCTGACCATATGGCAACTTGGAATCCTGGTGCTACTGCCGAAGAGAAAGTTGCAGAAGAAAATCGCTTCGCTAGTCTAGAGGCTACTAAGACGACAGCAGCTAAAGCTGGTGAAGTGAGTCGTGTAGCAGCAATTAAAGATTTTAATAATGATGTTAATAGTACAGGCATCAAAACATCTGAATTGGCTTTGACTGCTTCTTATACCATGGGTGCAATTACGCCACGCATTTCTTATGCGCATGGTTTTAACATTAAGACAGTTGATGGCGACAAAATTAACAACTCTAAATACGACCAAATCGTTATTGGTGCTGATTATGCCTTGTCTAAACGCACGACTGCTTTGGTTTCTGCGGGTTGGTTGAAACAAGGTTTGGGTGAAAGTGAGTGGATTGATGTTAATGGCAATGAGTTCACAGCCAAAGACAAAGTTACCAAAAAATCAATCGGTGTTGGTTTGAAACATGTATTCTAATCAAACTGCTTAGAATCAAAAAAAGACTGGCTTTGGGCCAGTCTTTTTTTGTCCCAAATTAATACAAGATTTCATAAATTAATCTTTGTAAATTTACAAGTGGCATGATTTAACAAAACTTAGTTAAGTTGTTGTGCAAAAAATACATTTACTAGTACATTGGCATTTGTTGTTCACTTAATATGAATATTTTGTGGATTCTAACGTATCATGTAACAGAGTCAATTGAGACACTGGGAAGAATAATGAGTCTGGGATTATTGAGAAGCTTGGTACAAGCTCAGATTGTGACAGCAGAGCAAGCCAAGGCTTTAGAAGACAAAGCCAAAAAAGATGCAGTGAGTATTTTATCAATATTGATTGATAGCAAAACCATCACGCCTGCATATTTGGCAGAGGCTTTATCACGAATTTTCTCTTATCCTATTTTAGATTTGAATTATTACGATGCTGGGCAAATGGTCACTGACAGTATTCAGCCATCGGATATGGGAAAGTATTTGTGCGTGCCCCTTCGCAAACGTGGGCGACGCATCTTTTTGGGTGTGGTTGACCCTACCTTATTGAGTATTTATCAAAAACTGGTTTTTGCTGAAGGTTTGACGGTTGAGTTGGTCATCGTTGAAGTCGATAAGCTGATGCGCCTTTTAGAAGGTGTGACCAATAATAACTCCAATATTTTGGCCGACTTAACCAATGACAGTTTGTTGTCGGATGGTATCAATACCTTAAATGAAGCTGGCGAGAGTGAAGATGGTCCTATCGCTAAGTTTGTGCACAAAATTTTATTGGATGCGATTCAGGCGGGGGCTTCGGATATTCACTTTGAGTTTTATGAAAAAATGGCGCGAGTGCGTCTGCGTATCGATGGGCAGTTGCGAGAGCTGGTCGAGCCACCAACGCAGATTAAAGAGGCTTTGGCGTCGCGAATTAAAGTGATGTGCAATATGGACATCTCAGAAAAGCGTATTCCTCAAGATGGTCGTTTGAAGCTGGCGGTGACCGCAGATAGGGCGATTGATTTTCGTGTGAATACTTTGCCAACTTTGTTTGGTGAAAAAATTGTGATGCGTATTTTGGATTCGACAGCGGCATCGTTGAATCTGGAGCAATTGGGTTTTGAAGAAAAACAATACAATATGCTCATGGAAGCGATTCAAAGACCTTATGGCATGGTGTTGGTAACTGGGCCTACGGGTTCGGGAAAAACGGTAACACTATATAGCTGCCTGAATGTGATTAACAAGCCTGATGTGAATATTTCCACTGCGGAAGACCCTGCGGAGATTAACTTGCCAGGTATTAACCAAGTTAACGTCAATGACAAGCAAGGTTTGACATTCTCTTCTGCTCTAAAAGCGTTCTTACGACAAGATCCGGATGTGATTATGGTGGGTGAGATTCGTGACTTGGAAACGGCTGATATTTCCATCAAAGCAGCGCAAACAGGTCACATGGTGTTTTCGACATTGCATACCAATAATGCACCAGCAACTTTATCGCGTTTGTTAAATATGGGTGTGGCACCTTTTAATATTGCCAGCTCTGTGAATTTGATTTTGGCACAGCGCTTATTGCGACGCCTGTGCAAAGAATGTAAGGCACCTGTTGAAAAACCACCCCGTGAAATCTTGCTGAACTCAGGTTTTACTGAGGCTGATTTGACACAGGAATGGACGATGTATGGTGCCACAGGCTGTGATGCTTGCCGTGGTCGTGGTTATAAGGGACGTGCCGGTATTTATGAATTAATGCCCATTTCTGAGGACATGCAACGGGTCATTATGAACAATGGTACGGCAGTAGATATTGCAGATATTGCATATGCTGAAGGAATGATTGACTTGCGTCGAGCTGGAGTTTTGAAGGTGATGGAAGGCATTACGACCTTAGAAGAAGTTCAAGCGAAGACAAATGACTAATTCAATTTAGGAATGATTTATGGCTAAAGCACAACAAACAAAAAAGACAAGCGTTGGTGGGAAGCCATTTGCTTTTGAAGGCAAACGCAGAGCAGATGGACAGTCGGTTAAGGGTGAAGTTTCAGCCAAGAATGAACAAGAAGCACGCGATAAGTTGCGCCGTGGTGGCATTCAAGTTTTAACCATCAGTGCGGTGAAAAAGAAACGCTTGGGAAAGAAGATTACCCAAAAAGACATCACCATTTTTTCCCGCCAATTGGCGACCATGATGAAAGCTGGCTTGCCGCTTTTGCAAGCTTTTGAAATTGTTGCAAAAGGCCACACCAATCCGGCAATGACGGCTTTGTTAATGGACATTCGTTCCGATGTGGAACAAGGAACATCTTTGGGTGAGGCTTTTTCAAAGCACCCCAAATATTTTGACAGTTTATTTTGCAGCTTGGTTACCGCTGGTGAAGCGGGTGGTGTATTGGATACCTTGCTGGATAAACTGGCAACATACATGGAAAAAACCGAGGCCATTAAACGTAAGGTAAAAAGTGCGTTGATGTATCCAGCCATTGTGATGGTGGTTGCCGGTGGTTTGATTATCGCCATGATGGTCTTTGTATTGCCTGCCTTTAAAAAGGTTTATGATGGCATGGGTGCTGAATTGCCAGCCTTGACGCAATACGTGATGAATATGTCCGACTTTTTTGTGGCAACATGGTATATCTTGTTTGCGGTTTTGGCTGGTTTGTATTTTGGGATCAAAAAATACCATCGCAACTCAGTGGCGTTTCAAAAGAAATGTGATACATGGCTTTTAAAAGCCCCTATTTTTGGGCAAATTGTTGAAAAGTCATCTATCGCTCGTTGGTCTCGTACCACCGCAACTTTATTTACAGCTGGTGTGCCTTTGGTTGAAGCTTTGGACTCAGTGGCGGGTGCTGCGGGTAATTTGGTTTTTGAAGATGCAACCTACCGCATTCGTTCGCAAGTTGAACAAGGTACATCCTTGACGGCCAGTATGCAGGCATCGAATATGTTCCCCAATATGATTATTCAAATGGCTGCCATTGGTGAAGAATCAGGTGCTTTAGATGATATGCTTAATAAAGCAGCTGAATTTTATGAAGATGAAGTGGATGTTGCTGTTGGTACTTTGTCTTCTATGATGGAGCCCATCATTATGGTGATTCTGGGTGTGATTGTGGGTGGCTTGCTTGTTGCCATGTACCTACCACTATTTAGCGTTGGCGATGCAATTGGTTAATGAAAAACAAATAAGAAAATAATGGGGATGGGCGTGGAAGACAATATATTCATCGCATGTGCAGTATTCATTGGTTTATTGGTGGGCAGTTTTTTGAATGTGGTGATTTTTCGTGTTCCCAAAATTCTAGAGCGTCAGTGGCTTCAGGCTGCTAAGGAAACATTGGAATTGCCATTGTCAGGTGAGGAGCAGGTGCGATTTAATTTGCTCACACCTGCTTCTGAGTGCAGAACATGTCATACACCGATTAAGCCTTGGTGCAATATTCCCATCTTGAGTTTTTTAATGCTCAAAGGCAGGTGCAAAGCCTGTAAAACCCCAATTTCATATCGTTACCCACTGATTGAGGCACTCAGTGCTTGTATTTTTGGATTGGTTGCTTGGAAGTTTGGTTGGGGTTTTCCTGCTTTTGGTGCTTTGATTTTTTCTGCATTTTTGATTGCAGCCACATTCATTGATGCTGATACACAATTGCTGCCTGATCAATTGACTTTGCCTTTGCTGTGGCTCGGGTTATTATTCAACCTTGATGGAACGTATGTCAGTTTGTCTGAAGCCGTTTTGGGTGCGGTGGTGGGCTATATGAGTCTGTGGACAATTTTTCAGTTGTTCAAGTTGATTACGCAAAAAGAAGGCATGGGGTATGGTGACTTTAAACTTTTGGCCGCACTGGGTGCTTGGTTGGGTTTGAATATGTTGCCGTTAATTATCTTGTGTTCTGCTTTGGTCGGTTTGGTATTTGCTATTGTGATGCGCCTGACCAAAGATCAACCAATGCCATTTGGTCCTTATTTGGCGGTGGCAGGTTGGTTAGCACTGATGTTCCAACACCCTTTACAAGAGTGGTTGTTTTGGTGGTTAACAAAATCAGGGTTTTAGAATGACGCATTGGATTGGTTTAACAGGTGGTATTGGCAGTGGCAAAACAGCTGCTTCGGATTGTTTTATGGCTTTGGGTGTTCCTATTTTGGATGCCGATGAGATAAGCCGTCAGATGACAGCCAAAAATGGACAAGCATTGCCACAAATGCGAGAAGTTTGGGGTGATCAATTGTTTTTGGCATCGGGAGAGCTTGACCGCGCTTATTTAAGGGCGGTCATTTTCTCAAATGATGAACACAAAAAACAGCTTGAAGCCATCTTGCATCCATTGATTCTGGCTGAGATTGAAAAAAGACAGCAGCAAGAAACAGCAGCTTATGGTATTGTATCCGTACCATTATTGACCGAGCTACCACAGTTTTTGGCATTGGTGGAGCGGGTTTTACTAATTGATTGTGATGAAGATATTCAAATAAAACGTGTGATGGCGCGAAGTGGTTTAGACAAAGCGCAAGTTCAGGCAATTATGCAGCAGCAAGCCAGTCGCACAGAGCGCTTAGCGATTGCTGATGATGTGATTGTTAATCATGCTGATATCCAAACGTTAGAACATCAAGTTCTTCAATTGCATCAACAGTATCAAACACAATATTCTGCGGTGTAAACGTTTTACAAGGGCCTTCGCGTGATTCTATTTGAGCATCCAACCACTGAAAAAGTGCGTAATATGCTGCGTGTGGAATATTTATTCCAACGCTTTGAAGAGGCTGTCGTGAAGACAGATCTGTGTGCGCATTACAATGCGTTATTGGCTTTATTTGAGCTAATGGATTGTGCGTCGCGAGCTGAGTTTAAATTGGATTTACTACAAGAGCTAGAACGTCAACGCAAAATTGCGATTCAGTGTAAACACACGGAGTTGGCAGAAAAGCTTGAATATACCGGCCAAGAATTGCAAGGCATTCACCAGAAATTTGCGCAGCATTTGCGAGAAAATGAATGGTTAATGGGCTTAAAGCAAAAGATATTGGTGCCAGGTGGCATGAGTCCTTTGGATGCGCCTTCTTATTATTTTTGGCAACAACAAAGTTTTGATGAGCGTTATGAGCAATTGCAAACTTGGGTAAAATCGCTGTGGCCGACCTATACTGCTATTCGCATGTTGTTGGAAATTTTGCGAGCCAATCATGTCAATACGGATTGCATGGCCAAAAGTGGTAATTACCAACAACAAACCTTGGGCCCTAAGGTGATTTTATTGCAGATTTATTTGCGCATGGATTTGAATGTGTTGCCAGAAGTGTCTGCCAATAAATATTTAACCCACATTCGTTTTATCGAAGCTGATTTTCAGCACAATCGCGGCAAACAAGTGGATTTTGATGTACCATTTACCCTCAATGTTTGTAGTTTTAATGCAGGGGAATAACAGCCATGACAACCGTTTTAACAGTAAAATGCCCAACGTGCCAAGCGCCCGTTCTGTGGCAGCCTGAAAATGAATACCGTCCATTTTGTTCGCATCGTTGCAAATTAATTGATTTGGGCGCATGGGCTGATGAAAGTTACAAAGTTCCTGCTAATGATGATGAACCATTGTCAGAAGATTTGAAATAAAAAGCGATTTTTGACCACAGGCTTGCTCAACATGAGCAAGCCTGTTTGCGTTATAATCGAACCATTACAACCATTTAATCACGGTAGTTTAGACACTATGGAAGCACAAAAATACGACCCAGCCCAGATTGAAAGCAAGTGGTATCAATTTTGGGAAAGCCAAGGCTATTTCAAGCCAAGCATGGACGCAAGCAAACCCTCATTCGCTTTGCAACTGCCACCACCGAATGTGACAGGCACATTGCACATGGGGCACGCATTTAATCAGACCATTATGGATGGTTTGGCGCGCTATCACCGCATGAAAGGTGACAATACCGTCTGGATTCCGGGTACGGACCATGCGGGCATCGCCACGCAAATTGTGGTGGAGCGTCAATTAAATGATCAA
>JASLBZ010000024.1 GCA_030146285.1 Neisseriaceae bacterium
GTTATTCGAGTGCTTATTCATGTCGGTTAAGGCTGCCTGTAAGGGCTTTGAAGTGTGTGTTGCCAAAATATACGGTGCACGTTGTACCTCTTGCACTTGATAACCTTTCATGCCCTGCCCACCTAGCGATTGCCACTGCCCCACAAAACTCTTGGCTGCAAAAGTTTTGTTGTCATAGATATTAACAAAAGCCAATTGCCCTTGGCAGGACTTGGGCACATTGCCCTTTACCATCAGCGTATTGCCCAGCAATTGGGTTTTGATGTAACTGCTTAAATTGGCACACGATCCTTGTTCTTGTATCTTGATTTGACTACTAATGTCCACCGCAACAGGAGAAGTTAAGCGCACCAAATTTTTTTCATTGGTATCAAATGCCAACCATGCTACTTTGTAATTGAGCATGTGACTGTCAGGTGGCGTGGTAAATGACTTGTCTTTATCATGATCAAAACCGGCAGCACTACCGCCTTGCTGCCAAGAAGCGCCAGATAAAATTAATTGTCCTTGAATGTCTTTAACGCCTTTTTCTTGCAAAGATGCCAACATTTGCTTCAAGTCATTTTCATCAAATGTGGGATTGCCACTGCCTTGCCAAATCAAATCGGCATTCAAAACCCCATTTTCAGGCAGCCTGTAGCTTTGCAATTGAGTTTGCCATGTAAAATTGGGGCCTAAAGTTTGCAGCGCGGCATATGCCGTCATTAACTTCATGGTCGAAGCCGGATTCATCGGTTTGTTTGCCTGATGCTCGCTCAGCACCTGTCCTGTAACGGCATCTTGAATCACCCAAGCCACATCTTCGGTTTTGATTTTTCCCCAATTGGCAGCCTGTACCCCAAAGCTCAGCAGCAACGTACCCAAACCCAACCAACACAAACTTGTTTTTTTCATGATTTAAATTTCCTGTGGGTCCACATCAATCGACCAACGTGCTTGTCGACACTGAGTCAATAATGACGGTAAAACATGGGCAAAATAAGCAGCCATGCGGTGCAATGCTTTTCGATTGCCACTTTCTAAAAATATCTGTGCGCGCTCGCGCTGTGCCAAACGTACCATTAGCATGGGAGCAGGCCCTAAGACACTAACTTCATCATGATTCTCAACCAAATCCTTGGCTTGTTTTAAAATAGCCATGGCATCCTGTACGCGAGGTGCATCCACGCGAACGGCAATGCTGTGCCCAAAAGGCGTCACTTGGTACATTTGCCGCTCAAGCAATTCTGCTGTGGCAAACTGCACATAGTCGTGCTCTAACAATGACTGAAACACCTTGTGTTCAGGCAAGCGGGTTTGCACAATCACATGGCCTGCCGTTTGCGCTCGGCCCGCACGACCTGAAACCTGCAAAAGCTCGGAGAATAAGCGCTCCGGCGCACGATAGTCTGCACTAAAAAGGCTACCATCCGCATCCAAGACCACCACCAAATTCAATTGCGAGAAATCATGCCCTTTAGCCAGCATTTGTGTGCCCACCAAAACATCAATCTCTTGGTTTTGAATTTGCTGGTACAACAAATCCCAATCTTGTTTGTGGTTGGTACTGTCTCTATCCACTCGAACCACTTTGGCATTGGGCAATAGTGTGCGCAATGTTTCTTCTACTCGCTGCGTCCCATGCCCAACGGCGCTCAAATCCTGATTGCCACAAGTAGGACAGCTGCTTGGAACCACTTGATGATAGTCACAATGATGGCAACGCAATTCACGAGCACGTTGGTGCAAAACCATTTTGGCTGAGCAATAGGCACATGAAAAACTGTGCGCACAATCTGTGCACATCAGAACAGGAGAAAAGCCGCGGCGATTTAAGTACACCAGCGACAAGCCTCCTTTTTGGTAATTTTTTTGTAAGGCTTGGCATGCCAAAGCACCAAAACCATTTTCAGTTTTTTGTCTGGCAATGTTGTCCAAATAAATTTTGGGCAGTGTTGCTTGCTGATGTGCTCTTTCAGGTAGCCTTAACAATTGGTATTGTCCGCTATTGGCTTTGTGCCATGTTTCTAAGCTTGGTGTTGCCGAGCCCAATACAATCGGGCACGATGCTTGTTTCGCGCGCCAAATAGCCAAGTCTCGAGCTTGGTAACGCAATTCATTGTCTTGTTTGAATGAGCTGTCATGCTCTTCATCCACCACAATCAAGCCCAAGTTTGCGATGGGCGTGAACACAGACAAGCGGGTACCGACAATTAACTGCGCCTTACCTTGCATGGCTTTAACGTAATTTTGTGCACGCTCACCGGCTGGCATTTGGCTGTGCAAAACAACCAAATCAATATTTTCAAATCGTTTTTGCAAACGCGACAATAATTGTGGGGTTAAATTGATTTCAGGCAATAAAAACAAAACCTGCTCATGCAAAGCCAAAGCTTGGCTGATGGCTTCAAAATACACTTCGGTTTTGCCACTGCCAGTGATGCCATACAATAAGAAAACCGAAAAATGCCCCCACTCTTTGGCAATGGCTTTGCAAGCTTGTTCTTGTTCTGGATTCAACACATGTTCACTGGACAGTGCCCGACCTTGTGCGGTTGCCAAAACAGTGAGCCAACCCGATTCCAACCACTGCGCCATTATTTTTTTGGCTTGAGGGTGTATTTTTTTGGCTTGTGACTCGCTTAAAGAGCCTTGCTTTAATGCTTGAAGCAAGGCCAATTGTTTGCTGCTGTTTTTGGGCAAACTGGCTGTTAAGCCCAAATCGCTGATGCCATAAATCAAATCTTCTGATTTGGGCACAAAACTTTTGGCTTGTGACAAAGCTGCTGGCAATGCTGTGGCAACCGTTTGTCCTATGGGATAATGATAATATTGACTGGCAAATTCAATTAATTTGCGCCAAGGCTCAGAAAAAACAAAGCCATCAGCAAAAACCTCTTGAATGGGTAAAACCTTGGCAACATCAAACTCAATTTCATCAACTGAAATTTCTTGCCAAACAACCCCCACCAACAAGCGTCGATTAAAAGACACCAATACCCGTGTACCCAACGCAATCGGTTGGGTACTGGCATAGGTGAATGTCTTGGGAAGCACAACATTCAATGCAACTTGGTAATAATAAATATCATCAAACATTGTTTACAATAACGGACTGAACAAACGCACCACATTTTCAACCAAAATACCCAAGTGTGGGCGCTGCTCCCAACGCTCATGCAAAACGTATTCGCTTTTCTCCAAATACACAGCTTGCTGCTGGGCAATGGTTGCTGTGATGTCTTTGTCGTAAATTGCCAAACTCACTTCTAAGTTTAAAAAGAAGCTGCGCATGTCCATATTCACCGTACCAAACAATGAGTAATCATCATCAACCACCAGGGTTTTCGCATGCAATAAACCACCTGTAAACAAAGCCAGCTTCACGCCATCGCGTAACAACATATCGTAATAAGCACGGGTGGCGTAACGCACCAAAAATGAATCAATCTTTTTGGGCATAATCAAAGTCACGTCAATACCACGCAAAGCCGCGGTGCGAAGTGCCAACAATAAGGTTTCATCTGGAATGAAATACGGCGTGGTCACCACCACTCGTTTGGTCGCGCCTTGAATGGCGCAAATTATGGTTTCGTAAATCACATGATGTACTTCATCTGGCTCTGATGGAATCAATTGCGTTGGGACATTGCCATGTGGTGGGCTGCTTAAAAATGCTTTTTTATTGGCATCCTCGCTGTACGACAAAATCGTGTCCTGAACCGAACGAAGATTCTCTTCATTCTCAACTGCCCAGTCCGCATAAAACACTGCCGTCATTGCTTCAACCACCGGGCCACGGCAACGCATCATCACATCAACCCATTCACCCACGCCTTCATTTTGTTTAAAAAGCGCAGGATCAACCAAGTTAAAGCTGCCGGTATAACCAATTTGATTGTCTACAATCAATAATTTACGGTGATTGCGCAAATCGCTTCGGACAAACCAAGTTTTGATGGGACCAACGGTTAACGCTTGGGTAACAGGAATGCCAGCAGATTC
>JASLBZ010000029.1 GCA_030146285.1 Neisseriaceae bacterium
GACATCCTGCTTGTAAGGCAGGCGCTCTACCAACTGAGCTAATCACCCTTAAATCTGCTACTTGCTGTGTCACATCAAGTAAGGAGCGTATTAAAACACAACTTAATGTGACTGACAAGTGTGCTTTTTAATTAAATTGTAATAATTGTTTATATGTTTGATTTTTCGATGTATTAAATCTCGCCTTCTAATAGCCATTGTTCTAGCGTGTTGATGTTAGCTGGAGCGCCTACCACAATTAGGACGTCATTTGCCTGTAAAAGCATGTCAGGCTCTTGTTCTGTAATGCGGTGGCCATTGCGGCGGATGCCAATTAAAACCACTTTTAACGCATGCAATGGAATTTCCATGACTTTGGTTTGGTTGTTCAGAGCATAAGAGCCCTCAATAATCAAGATTGAATCACGATGCACGGAGTTGATGTCATCTTCTGAAAGTTCGTCATTTTGACCTGCAAACAAGTCTGTGAGCATGGTATAGCGATCTCGGCGCACATTTTGTACGGTTTCAAAAACATGCACAAAAGGAATGCCCAAACTCAATAGGGTTTGTGTGGCCAAGACCAAGCCCATTTCCTTGTCATCGGAGAAGACTTCATCTGCGCCAAGCTGTTTATAAACAGGTACTTGCTCGCTGTGTTTGCTGCGTACAATCACAGGTGTATTGGGTGCAATATCTTGAATAATAGAAATAATGCGTTCAGTGTCTGTAATTTGGTTGGTGGTAATCACAACGGTCTTGGCGCGCAATAAACCTGCGGCAAGCAGCAACTCTTTGCGTTTTGCATCGCCATAAGCAATAGGCTCCCCTGCAAGTTTGGCCGCCTGAACCAAGTCTGCATCCATATCCAGTGCAAAATAATTGATGTTTTGTTGTTGCAACAGTCGAGCAACCGTTTGCCCGCTAGCACCGTAACCCACGAGCAATACATGTTCATTTTTACTCATGTTTTCAATTAAAATATTTTGTAAATCAACTGATTTTGCATCCCATTGTGCTTTGAATAACATGTCCGTAATGCGTTGGCTGCCTTTGATTAAGAAGGGTGCAACCAGCATTGAGATTAAAATGGCTGCCGTGCTGGCTTGTGCAACTTCTGAGGATAGCAATCTGTCTTGTAATGCCAAGGACAATAAAACAAAACCAAATTCACCACCTTGAGCCACATAAAGAGCGGTGGTCAATGAATCTTTATTGGTGAATTTTTGTTGTTTGGATACCGCATAAACGACTGCAGCCTTACCTATGAGCAATAAAGCAACAATCAAAAGAACCAAGTCGTAGCTTTGGATTAAGACGTTTAAGTCCAATTTCATGCCAATGGTGATGAAGAAAAAGCCCAGTAAAATGTCGCGAAATGGGCGAATGTCATCTTCAACTTGAAAGCGATAAGGGGTTTCCGAAATTAACATACCGGCAACAAATGCCCCTAAAGCCAAAGACAGTCCAGCCAGTTCCGTTAAATAAGCCACCCCCAAAGTGACCAACAATACGTTGAGCATAAAAAGCTCATTGATTTTTTGTTTGGCGACCAATTTAAACCAAGGTCGCATCATTTTGTCGCCAAGGTAGAGCAATAAGAACAAAACCACGACCATTTTGCCAAGAGCCAATGCCAAGTCCATACCAATATTGCTGGTGTCACCCATTGAAGCATGAAATAAAATCATGATGGGAACCACCGCGATGTCTTGCATTAGCAAAATACCCATCACCATTTTGCCATGTTGTTCACCAAGCTCCATGCGTTCGGACATTAAGCGGCTGACAATCGCAGTAGAAGACATCACCAAAGCACAAGACAAGGCTGCCGCCCACAAAAGTGGCAAGCCATAAAGGTGCATAATCAAGGTAAATAAGGCAATGGTGACACCAACTTGCAAGGAACCAAGACCAAATACCAAGCTGCGCATGGCTCGCAGTTTGCCAATAGAAAACTCAAGGCCAATGCTGAACATTAAAAACACAATACCGATTTCACCTAGAAATTCAGTACCTGGTGTTTGTGGAATGAGTTTGAGCACACCTGGGCCCGTGATAAAGCCCACGATTAAATAACCAATCATGGTGGGGATTTTGGTGCGATGGCAGACAATAACGGTTAATACTGCGACCAAAAGTACCAAAACAATTGAGCCTAGGGAGTGATCCATGTGAAATACTTATGTTTAATTTGTTAATAAATCATACAGAGGAACTGGACTTTTATGCAAATGAGAAATGCAAAATTATGTCAAATGGTTTGTTTTTATGCCACTTCGTGATTCATGGCTGTGTTGTCATGGTTTTTTTTCAAAAAATTGGGCGCTGCTGTGACTGCAATGAATCGGGTTCGGTTTAGACGGGGGCTGCCTTGTCTTTGAATGTAGGAAAGCCTGTGCATGGGGCACAGGCGTCTGAATAAAAATGATGTGGCGCAATGGAAGTTCTACTATAATAGTGGATTGATTTTTTTTATTGAAATCGCAATATTGGTATTGTGGTTTGAATGCAGGTAATACAGGATAATAGGCTAAAAAATGAGTACGGATATGCAAGCTCTTTATATTGAACAAGCCAAGCAAGTCTTGCAAATTGAAGCCGATGCATTGTTGTGGGTGGCTCAAAAATTAGACAATGCTTTTTCGGCTGCTGTGGATTTGATTTTGCAAAGCCAAGGGCGGGTGATTGTCACAGGAATGGGCA
This sequence comes from Neisseriaceae bacterium, assembly GCA_030146285.1. Classification (GTDB taxonomy): domain Bacteria; phylum Pseudomonadota; class Gammaproteobacteria; order Burkholderiales; family Neisseriaceae; genus JASLFS01. The sequence goes on from JASLBZ010000029.1 coordinate 2,686, forward strand.
AATCAGGACACATTGCCAGAAAAATTGCGGCAACTTTGGCTTCAACAGGCACTCCGGCTTATTTTGTGCATCCAGCCGAAGCAGCGCATGGTGATTTGGGCATGATTTTGCCTCAAGACGTGTTGATTGCATTGTCGCATTCTGGTCAAAGTGATGAAGTGTTGAATTTATTGCCAGCATTAAAACGCAAAGGCATGCAATTGATTGCATTAACAGGACGTCCTGAATCCACTTTGGCCAAAGAGGCGGATGTTCATCTGGATGTTGGCATCAAACAAGAAGCATGTCCGTTAGGCTTGGCCCCGACCAGCAGTACAACGGCAGCTTTGGCGATGGGCGATGCGTTGGCTGTTGTTTTGCTTCAAGCTCGTGCATTCACACCAACTGATTTTGCTTTAAGCCATCCTGCTGGTAGTTTGGGTAAAAATTTGTTGGTTCGTGTGTGTGATTTGATGCACCAAGGGCAGAACCTACCCAAAGTATTCCAAGATGCCAGTTTACAGGATGCCATTGTTCAGATGACAGCCAAAGGCTTGGGATTAACAGCCGTGGTGAATCACAGCAATCAAGTGGTTGGTATTTTTACAGATGGTGATTTGCGTCGCCTGTTTCAAAAACAAGTTGATTTGCAACAAGTGAGCATGGCCGATGTGATGGGTCATCAGCCCAAAGTGATTGGTGCCAATAAGTTGGCCAGCGAGGCCTTGCGTTTGATGCAAGAGACGCGAGTGGGTGGATTGCTAATTGTCGATTCAGAACAGCATTTGGTTGGAGCTATTAATATGCACGACCTTTTACAAGCAGGAATTGTGTAATGAAAAAAATACCGCAACCGGTTTTTGAATTTGCGTTAAGCACCGAATTACAAGATAAAGCGAAAAAAATCAAACTGTTGATTTTGGATGTGGATGGTGTTTTGACTGATGGACGAATTTTCATCACAGCCTCAGGCGAAGAAATCAAAGCATTCAACACTTTGGATGGACATGGTTTAAAAATGCTGCAAAGCACGGGTGTTAAGCTGGCCATCATCACTGGTAGAGATGCTGCGGGTGTGGCTCACCGTGTCAATGGCTTGGGTATTGATTACTATTTGGCTGGGATTCAAGACAAAAAAACAGCATATGCCAACTTGATTAAAGAGGTTGGTGTGAGCGAAGAAGAATGTGCTTATGTTGGGGATGATGTGGTTGATTTACCTGTGATGGTGCGTTGTGGTTTTGCCGTGGCTGTGCCCAATGCACATGCATGGGTGAAGCATTATGCCGACTACCAAACCGTGGCTGATGCAGGTCAAGGTGCTGTTCGTGAGGCATGTGAAGCCATTTTGTTTGCAAAAGGCAAATTAAGTGGACTATTAGAGGAATACATTCGCTAATGATGGATCACAAGACGCGTCTGGGCGCATGGTTGTTTCCCATTTTATTGGCTGTTTGCATGGGCGGCGTGAGTTTTTGGCTCAATGAAATTAGCCAAGTGGATGTGGTGGAAGCACCGATTAATCCCGATGTGCCGCGCTACACGATGATGAATGTTACTGGTAAAGTCTTTTCAAACGAGGGCTTGGTGGCTGAAGACATGGTGGCCACCAGTGTATGGCAACTGCCAGAAAGCGATTTGGTCGAATTTAGCATGCCTGTCATCAAGATATACCAACAAGGCAATGAAATTTACAATGTGAAATCCAATCTTGGTCGTTATGACACAGAAAACAAATGGATTTATTTTGATAACAATGTGGTGTTAACCAAAATTGCATCGAAAGATGAAGCACCCGGATTCGCTAAAACCGAACACTTGCAGGTTGATACCGTCACCCAAATTGCCAAAACAGACGATTTGGTTGATTTCCAGATGGGTTTGTCAACAGGACAATCTCAAGGGCTTGTTTATGACCATACTAAACAAAATTTAAATTTAAAATCACGCGTAAGAGCTATTATTTATGAACCAACTAAGTCTTAAACATGTAGCAAGCATTGCCTTGATGATGGGCAGTTTATTGTGCGCATCGTCTGCAATGGCAGAAAATGCTGACCGCCAAAAACCAATTGAAATCGTGGCAGATGAAGGCTCTTTAGATCAGAGTAAGCAAGAAACCGTGTTCACAGGCAATGTGGAAGTGGTTCAAGGTACCTTGAAAATGACAGCAGCACGCGTACAAGTGAATCGATTGGCCGATGGTTCGCAAAAAATGAAAGCGACTGGCTCTCCTGTGCATTTTAAGCAAAAGCTTGAAGGCAAACCAGAGTGGGTTAAAGGACAGGGCAATACAGTTACTTATGACAGTGGCAGTGGACAAGTGGTGTTAACTGGTAATGCGCGAGTGGAGCGTGAGGGTGATGTTGTGATTGGAGATGTGATTACTTACAACACCCATACGGAAATTTACAATGCGAAAAAAGGGGCAACCAAAGGCCGTGTTTCTGTTGTGTTGCAACCGTCAAGTACGGGTGGGAAAAAGCAATGACCAATATCACTAAGCAGCCTGTAAGCATTTTAAATGTTAGCTCTTTACAAAAAAGCTTTAAAAAACGCCAGGTGGTTAAAGACGTTACTTTGAATATTAAAAGCGGTGAGGTGGTTGGTCTTTTGGGGCCGAATGGTGCAGGTAAAACCACCAGTTTTTATATGATAGTGGGATTAATAGCGGCAGATTCTGGTAGTATAGAGCTTGATGGTCAACAGCTTAAGCATTTGCCTATTCATATCCGTGCCAAGATGGGTTTGGGCTATTTGCCACAAGAAGCATCGATTTTTCGCAAGATGACAGTTGCTGAGAACATCGTGGCCATTTTACAAATCAACAATCAAGATAAAAAAGTGATTCAAGAGAAACTTGAAAAACTCTTGCTGGATTTGAATATTGCGCACTTGCGTGACAATGCAGCATTGTCTTTATCTGGTGGTGAAAGACGCCGTGTAGAAATTGCCCGCGTTTTGGCAACAGAACCGCGCTTTATTTTATTGGATGAACCTTTTGCTGGTGTGGATCCGATTGCGGTGATTGATATTCAAACCATTATTGCGTTCTTAAAGTCTCGTGGTATTGGTGTGTTGATTACGGATCACAATGTTAGAGAAACTTTAAAAATTTGTGATCGTGCTTATATTATCAGTGAGGGTCAAGTATTGGCTCATGGTTTACCTGATGATTTGGTGCAAGATGAGCAAGTACGTCGCGTGTACTTGGGTAAGGATTTTAACTTTTAACACATGATTGGAGGCTGTGGTTGCGTATGAAGAATCAAATACAACTAAAACAATCACAAAAACTCCAATTAAGTCCCCAGTTAAAACAATCTATTCAGTTGTTGAATATGTCAACACTGGAGCGTGATGAGTGGTTGGCTGATGTTGTTGCTGACAATCCACTTTTGGACATGATTGCCAATGCTGCTGAGCGCATGCAAGAAACCCAAAGAAACGTGACTGCTTCTACTAATAGTATGTACACGCAAAATGATGATTCTGAGCCATGGTTGTACATTGCTCAGCGCATTGATTTTAGACACAGTCTGTTGCAGCAAATCTGTGAGCATCCTTTAGGCCAGAAGGATGCTTTTTTTGTGCGTATTTTAATTGAATCTTTGGATGAGCATGGTTATTTGAGCACATCGCTACACGAAATTGTCGAAGATGCACCATTGGAATGGCGATTGACAGAAGAGTGCTTGGCGCAAGCATTAACCAGTTTGCAACAGTTTGATCCTGCCGGCGTGGCCGCTGCTGATTTATCAGAATCATTGGTTTTGCAGTTGATGCGTTTGCCGGAAAATCACATTCAACAGCTGGCATTGGAAATTGTGGGTTTGGATTTGTCTGTTTTGCGAAGCATCAATGCTGATAAGCAATTAAGTCGCTCTTTGCGAGCGAGTATTGAGGATGTTCAGGCTGCTTTGCATTTGATTGGCACATTGAATCCGTATCCGGCCAGTGGTTTTGAAGTGGCAGAGCCCACCATGTATGTGAAGCCGGATGTGGTGGTGAATCAGAATGAGCATGGTATTTGGGAGGTTGTGAACGGTGTTTTTAGCCAATTGCCCATTGAAATTAACCGTGAGTATGCTGCCATTGCAACCGAAGCAGAAAATGAGGCCATGTTGGGTTTGTTAAAAGATGCTCAGGCATTGTTGCAACAACTTCAGCTTCGCAACCACACCATCTTGATGGTGACCGAATACATTGTGCGTCATCAGCAAGCTTTTTTTGAAAAAGGGCGAATTGCGCTTAAGCCCATGAGCTTAGGCGAGGTTGCAGATGCTTTGTCTGTGCATGAAAGCACAATTTCTCGTGCGGTGAATAAAAAATACCTGTCTTGTCCTTTGGGTGTATTTGAACTGCGTTCATTTTTTACGCAGGCATTGCTCATGGAAAATGATGTCGAAGTGAGTGCAGCTTTGATTCAGTCATTGATTTTAGAATGCATTCAAACTGAAGATAAGCTCAGTCCATTTTCAGATGATGCCATTTGTCAGTGGTTAGCTGCCAAAGAGATTGTTATCGCTAGGCGCACTGTTGCGAAGTACCGTGAGGCTTTAGAGATTCCGGCGGCTTTTGCAAGAAAAGTGAAAGCACAGTTGAGCTAGGTTAATCTAAGGAGGAAACCGCAAAATAGTGCTCGCCAACCACCTTGAAAAAGGATAAGATAAAATCATAAACACAGACAATAAGAAATATGAAAAATTCATGAAGCTAGCGTGCTAGCGCTGGCTTTTTTTTGCAAAAGGAGTGTATTATGAATCTTAAAATTACTGGTCTAAATATTGACATTACCCCTGCTATCAAAGGTCACATTGAAACAAAATTAGCACGCGTCTTGCGACATGTGGATGGTGTTATTTCAACGACAGTCACCTTATCAGTAGAGCGTGATGAGCAAAAAGCAGAAGTGGATTTACACATTGCCGGTAAGCAACTGCACGTAGAATCAGTGGAATCAGATTTGTATTCTGCCATTGACGTAACGATGGATAAACTCGATAGAATGGTGATTAAGCACAAAGAAAAAGCCACCAATCATCGCGCAGTACCCAGTGGCCGTGAGTATGTTGAAGAAGAATAAAATGCCTCTTTGAGCCATTATAAAAAAAGCACTGCATATGCAGTGCTTTTTTGTATTTGTATTCTTAATGGTGTGCTACTTGGTAGCGTTTTTCTAGGTAAGTGAAGAACCAAGACAATACCAAAGTCATTGCCAAATAAATCAATGCGATGGTGTAATAAGGCGTTTCGTAAATTGAATAGCGACCTGCAATCGTACGCGCGGTAAATGCCAGTTCACCTACAGCAATGGCTGACAACAATGAGCTGTCTTTTAGTAGCGTAATGAATTCATTGCCAAGCGGAGGTAGCATGCGGCGCAAAGCTTGTGGCAAGATAATGTAGCGCATGGCTTGACCGTAACTTAAACCCAAAGAGCGAGCTGCTTCAATTTGTCCTCTGTCAATCGACTGAATACCACCACGGAAAATCTCAGTGATGTATGCACCCGCATTAAAGGATAGTGCCAAGCCACCGGCAATAATGGCGCCGTAGTTTCTACGCAATTCAGCAGCCAAATCCCCTTTGATTAAAAGACCATCGGTAGGGTTGATCAAAGCGACATACCAAACAAAGTACCAAATAAAGATTTGCACGAACAAAGGTGTACCACGGAAAATGGTGACATACAGCCATGAAATTGAGCGTGCGCTGTATACAAATGCTCGGGTTAAAAAATTTCCTTTTTCTACTTTCGCGACTCGGGCCAATGCACCAAACAAGCCTAAAATAGAGCCAAAGAAAATGGCAACGGCTGTGATGCCTAGCGTCGTTAATGCTCCGTAAAAAAGCATCTCACGATATTCGTAAATAATATCAAAACGAAAGTCCATGGCATATCTCGCTTATTAAATAGAAAAACATTGTTGCGTTACACTCAAGCCCATACAAATCATGAAGCTGAGAAAAAGGGGGTATTATAACAAAATAATTCCCTTACCAATTGTTTAATCTTTGTGACAGCAGGTATTTTGACACGATTTTTTTTAAAAAAACCATTTGGAATGGGTTTTTTTTTCATCAAAGCCAGCATAAACCTGTATTTTCACACTCGGCTGTTTTACGTGTTTTTTTGTAAAATTAATTTAATGGCAGCTATTGGGCAATAATTTGGTCTTTATTCAGAAATGCATGGCATAAGCCTGCATGCTTGACGCAATAATTATCTGCAATGACGCTGTGAAGTGTTGTACGAAAACCAGGTTGTGTGAATCTTACAGTGTGGCATTTTGACGGTTTTTAGCGTGTTGGTGTGAATCCACACTGTCAGATTCATTCAGCCAAACCAATAGCACCCCGTATTGATTCAGTAAGGTGCTAGCCTTGCTAGGTGATTTGCGTTTAAAATGGACGACTTGAGAATGAATTGTAAGTGATTTTAATGCAAATTTTGCTGGGGCAAGTGCATCGCCCATCCTTTGATCGAGGTTGCGCGCTCACCATTGGTAATTTTGATGGCGTACACCTAGGACACAAGCACATTTTAAAGCGACTAAGACAAGAAGCCGATGCTCGAAAAATTCCAGCAGTGGCTTTGATTTTTGAGCCGCAGCCGAAAGAATTCTTTGCAGAGAAGCTGGGTTTTGATAAGCCACCACGCCTATCTCCGTTGCGAGACAAATTACGCTTATTAAATGAAACAGGTTGCCTTGATGCTGTATGGGTGCTGCGCTTTAATCAGACATTCGCCAACATCACCGCTGATGCTTTTATTCAAGAAACCTTAATTGATACGCTCAACACCAAATATTTATTAATTGGTGATGATTTTCGTTTTGGGGCGAAAAGGCAAGGGGACTTTGAATTATTAAGTGCACAAAGCGCATTTGAAACAGCAAAAACACCTTCTTTTATGGTTGAAAATATTCGTGCCTCCAGTACTGTGATACGAGAGGCATTAAGTGCTGGCAATATTGAATCAGCCAACCAGCTTTTAGGGCATGATTATATTTTGTCTGGTAAAGTGAAGCATGGGTTGAAATTGGGTAGGACATTGAATTGCCCGACAGCCAATATTGCTTTGCCAAATTATGATTACCCTTTGTCGGGTGTTTTTGTGGTTGAGGTTTGGGGCAGCTTTGGACGGCGCCGTGGTGTTGCAAGCTTTGGCATCAACCCGACCGTATCGACAAACAAACGACAAAAATTAGAAGTACATTTATTTGATTGGGATGCCTCATTGTATGGTCAACGTTTGTCCATTCATTTTGTCCACAAGTTGCGAGACGAAGTGAAGTTTGATGGTTTAGAAACATTGACTAGGCAGATTCAGCTGGACATGCAAGCAGCCCGTTCATACACCTATTGAGATTGATATAAAAACAGATTGAGAAATACATGACAGACTACCGTACAACAGTAAACTTATTGGATACGCCATTTCCAATGCGTGGTAACCTTGCGAAACGTGAAGGTGCTTGGCTTGAATCTTGGTATGCGCAAAAGCGTTACCAAAAATTGCGTGAATTTGCAAAAGGCCGTCCAAAATTTGTGTTACATGATGGCCCTCCTTATGCAAATGGTGACATTCATACCGGCCATGCTGTGAATAAAATTTTAAAAGACATTATTATTCGCAGTAAAAACTTGGCGGGTTTTGATGCTCCTTATGTTCCTGGCTGGGACTGTCATGGTTTACCAATTGAACACAAAGTCGAAAAAATGTACGGCAAAGATGTTGCGCCGGCCAAATTCCGTGAGTTGTGCCGTTCTTACGCAGCAGAGCAAATTGAAATTCAAAAAGCAGGCTTTAAGCGTTTGGGCATTTTGGGTGATTGGGACAATCCTTATTTGACCATGAACTTTGAAACCGAAGCGAATATTGTGCGTACTTTGGGTCAGATCCAACAAGCAGGTTTCTTACAAAAAGGTGAGAAGCCTGTTCATTTTTGTCTGGATTGTGCATCGGCTTTGGCGGAAGCTGAAGTAGAGTACCAAAACAAAGTTTCTCCTGCTATTGATGTGGCGTTCACATTTAATGACAACAGCGCTTTATCAAAAGCCTTTGGTGTTGAAGTGACAGAACCTGCTTCTGCTGTGATTTGGACTACAACGCCTTGGACTTTACCCGCAAACCGCGCCATCAGTGTGCATCCTGAAGTCACTTACCAGTTGATTCAAACCGAAAAAGGTTTGTTGGTATTGGCCAAAGACTTGGCTGCATCAGCGCTTGAGCGTTATGAATTAACTGCACAAAAAATCTTGGCTGAAGTAGCTGGTGATCAATTGGAAAATCTGGTTGCAGACCATCCATTTATGGATCAAAAATCATTGGTGATTTTGGGCACGCATGTCACAACAGATGCGGGTACCGGTTTGGTTCATACGGCGCCAGCACATGGCTTAGATGACTACAACGTGGGCCGCCAATATGGTTTGGAAATCGACAATCCAGTATTAAGCAACGGAACGTTCCGTTCTGATATGGGCGATTTGGCAGGTGTGAGCGTTTGGGATGCCAACGGTAAAATTGTTGAAAAACTAACGGCTAACGGTCATTTATTGTCATTCAAAAAACTAGACCACAGCTATCCACATTGCTGGAGACACAAAACGCCGATTATTTTCCGCGCGACTGCACAGTGGTTTATTACCATGGACAAAGCTGGTAATGAAGGCTACAGCTTGCGTGAAAAAGCCATCAAAGCCGTTGAGGACACCACATTCTTCCCTGCTTGGGGCCGTGCTCGTTTAGAAGCCATGATTGAAGGCCGTCCTGATTGGTGTGTATCACGCCAACGCAGTTGGGGCACGCCGATGGCATTCTTTGCTCACAAAGAAACAGGTGAATTACACCCACGTTCTGCTGAATTGATTGAAGAAGTGGCCAAACGCATCGAACAAAAAGGCATTGAAGCTTGGTTTGAATTGGATGCGCGTGAGTTATTGGGCGACGAAGCCGATGTTTATGAAAAATTGCCTGACACATTGGATGTTTGGTTTGATTCTGGTAGCACACATTTTGCCGTGCTTCGTCAGCGTGAAGAATTAAAATGGCCTGCTGATTTGTACCTAGAAGGCAGTGACCAACATCGTGGTTGGTTCCAATCTTCATTGTTAACGTCTTGTGCTACGACCGGTCGTGCACCTTATGAAGGTTTATTAACCCATGGTTTTGTGGTCGATGAAAAAGGCTACAAAATGTCAAAATCATTGGGTAACGGAATTGAGCCACAGGAAATTTGTGATACTTTGGGCGCTGATATCTTGCGTTTATGGGTAGCTTCTTCTGATTACTCTGGTGAGTTATCGTTATCAAAAGAGATTTTGAAGCGTGTATCTGAAAGCTATCGCCGTTTGCGTAATACTATTCGCTTCTTGTTAGCAAACTTGTCTGATTTCGAGCCAGCAAAACATGCCGTTGCAACAGAAGATATGTTGTCATTGGATCGTTATGCATTGGTATTGATTGGACAATTGCAAGCGAAATTGAAAAATGATATTTATCCACGTTACACATTCCATGTGGCGGTACAAGATATTGTTCAATTCTGCTCTGAAGAGTTGGGCGCATTCTACTTGGATATCTTGAAAGATCGTTTATACACCACTAAAGCGGATAGCCATGCTCGTCGCAGTGCACAAACAGCTTTGTATCATATTACGAAGAGCTTAGTATTATTGTTAGGCCCAATCTTGTGCTTTACTGCAGATGAAACGTGGGAAATCCTAACTGGCGATGCTGATGACAGTGTGCTTTATCATACATATCATGATTTACCAGCCGTTGCTGATGAAGCAAGTGTTGTTGAAACATGGGATGCTATTCGTGAAGTTCGTTTGGTGGCCAATAAAGAAATCGAAGCTTTGCGTGCAAATGATGTGATTGGTTCATCTTTACAGGCAGCCATTACAATTTCAGCACCAAAAGCTACTGCGGATATTTTACGAGCTTTGGGCGAAGAAGCGAGCTTTGCATTCTTGGTATCTGATTTGTCAGTGGAAGATGCTGATGAGTTAAGTGTTAAGGCTTCTGTAGCTAGTGGTGAAAAATGTGATCGTTGCTGGCATTATACTGATGATGTTGGTCAGCATGCTGAGCATAAAAATATTTGTGGTCGCTGTATTGATAACATTGAAGGCGAAGGCGAAAAACGTCAATTTGCTTAATATTTAGTGGGCTAAAAGCATGTTTGGGATAACCAAGCATGCTTTTGCTATGGCAAACTTTAAAATACGTTGAGAGCGAAATGAAGCAAGCAATTTTGAAATATAAAAAATATTGGCTATTGGTGATTTTTGCGATAGTGATTGATCAAATTGTGAAAGATTTGATTCTGAAAAATTTTAGTTATGCTGAAAAATTAAATATTATCCCTAATTTTTTTGATTTAACATTGGTTTTTAATCCAGGTGCTGCATTTAGTTTCTTAGCAAGTGCTGGTGGTTGGCAGAAGTACTTTTTCATTGTATTGGCATTTGGCGTGAGCGCATATTTAGCGCGATCTATTGTCAAAAATGAATTTACCAGTTGGGGAAATTGGGGTGCTGCAATGATTATTGGCGGTGCATTTGGTAATGTTATTGACCGTTTTATTCATGGTCATGTCGTCGATTTTTTATTATTTTATTACCAAAACTGGTATTATCCTGCATTCAATACAGCTGATTCATTTATTTGTGTTGGCGCTGTATGCTTAATTATTGATATGTTTAAGCAGCCTAAAAATACCCAGGCATAATCTAAATTCAAAGGCTGCCTGAAGGGCAGCTTTTTTTATGTATCTTTTAAAATGCGTAAAGAGAAGTGATATGGAAAAAACCATTCAATTAGCTAATCCTCGAGGTTTTTGTGCTGGAGTAGACCGAGCGATTAGCATTGTTGAACGAGCATTAGAAGAATTTGGCGCACCTATTTATGTTCGTCATGAAGTTGTTCACAATAAATTTGTTGTGGATAATTTGCGTGATAAAGGCGCTATTTTTATTGAGGAATTGTCTGATGTTCCCGAAGATTCAATTTTAATTTATTCCGCTCATGGTGTTTCGCTAGAAGTACAGGAAGAAGCAATCCGCCGAGGTTTTAAAATATTTGATGCTACTTGTCCCTTGGTAACCAAAGTTCATAAACAAGTGCAACGATTGAATGAAGAAAATTACCAAATCATCATGATTGGCCATAAAGGACATCCTGAAGTAGAGGGGACGATGGGGCAGGTACGTGATGGCGGTATGTTATTGGTCGAGACCGTTGATGATGTCGCAGCCCTTGAAGTGGTTGATGAATCTAAATTGGCTCATGTTAGTCAAACAACACTTTCTGTCGATGAAACACAAGACATCATTGATGCCTTAAAAGCTCGCTTCCCAGAAATTAAAAGCCCTAATAAAGAAGATATTTGTTACGCAACACAAAACCGTCAAGATGCAGTTAAAAAGCTCACAGAAAGCTGCGATATTATCATTGTTGTTGGCTCTCCAAACAGTTCGAATAGCAATCGCTTACGCGAAGTAGCAGCTTTACGAGGAGTTGATGCTTACATGGTCGATAATGCAAGTTATTTACAAGCAGAATGGTTTCAAAATAAAAACAGTATTGGTATTACAGCTGGTGCATCTGCTCCTGAAGTCTTGATTCAAGAAGTTATTGCACAAATACAAGCATGGGGACATCAAACCATGGTTGAATTAGATGGAGTGGAAGAAAGTATTGTGTTTGTTCTACCGAAGGAATTGAGAAAAGAGTCATAAATACTTCATAAAATAATTTATTTATATGTTGATAAAATAATGACTTATTTTTCTTGTTTAAAATAAATGGACGAAATACTTGCCAAAATGGCTTAAATTTGTTTTAATACGCATCTCATTACCGATGGCCAGATAGCTCAGTCGGTAGAGCAACGGATTGAAAATCCGTGTGTCGGCGGTTCGATCCCGCCTCTGGCCACCATTTA
>JASLBZ010000038.1 GCA_030146285.1 Neisseriaceae bacterium
CGTGCTCAGCGTGTTGAGCAAAAGCTAGAACCTTTGAAAAATGTGATGCTGCGCTGCCGCTTGCCTGGTGGCATTGTGTCGCCACAACAATGGTTGGGCATTGATGAATTTGCTTCAGCACATACTCTGTATGGTTCTATTCGCCTAACCAATCGCCAAACCTTTCAATACCACGGTGTATTAAAAAATGACATCAAGTCCATGCACCAATGGCTACAACAATTGGGCTTAGACAGCATTGCTACCGCAGGTGACGTAAACCGCAATGTGCTTTGTACCAGTAATCCCATAGAAAGTGCCTTACACCAAGAGGCTTATGAATGGGCAACCAAGATTTCAGAGCATTTACTGCCAAAAACCCATGCTTATGCCGATATTTGGCTGGATGGTGAAAAATTACACAGTACACAAACCACACAATCGGAAGCTGTCATTCAAGGTGCAAACAGCGGCAATGATACAGAACCTGTATTGGGCGCAAATTACTTGCCTCGTAAATTCAAAACTACCGTGGTGATTCCTCCTCACAACGATGTTGACTTACATGCCAATGATTTGAATTTTATTGCCATTGGTGAACACGGTCGTTTGGTTGGCTTCAATGTTTTGGTTGGTGGTGGTCTGTCCATGGAACATGGTAACCATGCAACTTTTCCAAACACAGCCAAAGACTTCGGCTTTATTACACTGGACAAAACATTGGCTTGTGCTGCTGCCGTTGTCTCTGTACAGCGTGACTTTGGTAATCGTTCTGATCGAAAAAATGCAAAAACACGTTATACCCTGGAGCGAATGGGATTAGATGCTTTTGTGCAAGAAGTTGAACGACGCATGGAGTCTGTCTTTGAACCCAGTCGTCCTTATGTTTTAACCCATCGTGGCGATACGATTGGCTGGCAACAAGGCGAAAATGGCTTACATCACTTAACACTCTTTATTGAAAATGGTCGTCTATTGGACTACCCAAACCGACCTTTGAAAACAGGAGTGCGCGAAATTGCCAAAGTACACCAAGGAGACTTCCGATTAACTGCCAACCAAAACCTCATTGTTGCCAACGTCTCAAGTGCTCAAAAAGACGCCATACAAGCCATTGCCCAAGCACACGGACTGATGGATGCGAGTATTAGCAAACAACGTGAAGCCAGTATGGCCTGTGTTTCCTTGCCAACCTGTCCATTGGCCATGGCTGAAGCAGAACGATTCTTACCTGGATTTATTGACAAAGTGGATGATTTACTTAGAAAACACCAACTAGAAGATGAAGCCATCATTTTACGTATTACAGGCTGCCCAAATGGTTGTGGTCGCGCCATGTTGGCTGAAATTGGTTTGGTGGGCAAAGCCAATAACCGCTACAACTTGCATGTGGGTGGTAACCGTGACGGAAGTCGCATTCCCCGATTATTCCAAGAAAACATTACCTCGGAAGCCATTTTAGAGATTCTTGATGTCTGGTTTGCCGCATGGAAAAGCCAAAGATTACCCAATGAAAGTTTTGGAGACTTTAGCATTCGTAGCCACATCATTGCACCTGTTTTGGATGCGCCAAGAGACTTTTGGATTGCACAATAACACATTAATAATAAAAACCATTCAAACAATGGATGCTTAATCAATCATTCAGGAGAAAACCATGTCAATTCGAACTTACGCAATCACCTTCACCAGCATTTTGGCATTGGGTGCTTGCTCAGGCGGTGATAACACCAGCAAAAGCACACAAACAAAAACAGAGCTTTTAAACGTATCTTATGATGTAACACGGGATTTTTACAAAGACTACAATCCACTTTTCCAACAAAGCCATCCCAATATTGACATTCAACAATCTCATGGCGGTTCTAGCAAGCAAGCGTTGGCAGTGGCCAATGGCTTACAAGCCGATGTGGTGACAATGAACCAAGGTTCTGACATTGAATTGTTGGTCAAAAAAGGTTTGATTCAAGATAATTGGCAACAAAAATTCCCTGACAATGCTGTGCCATTTACCAGTACCACTGTATTTTTGGTTAGAAAAGGTAATCCACAAGGCATCCAAGATTGGGATGACTTGGCCAAAGAAAACTTAAAAGTGGTGATTGCCAACCCCAAAACCACAGGCAATGGTCGCTATGCTTTTCTAGGTTTATACGGTTTTGGTTTAAAAGCTTTTCAAAATGACACCAGCAAAACCAATGATTTTGTTAGAAAAGTATTGGCTAACGTACCTGTTTTTGAAAACGGTGGCCGTGCCGCCACCACCACATTTATTCAACGCAATATTGGTGATGTATTGGTAACCTTTGAAAATGAGGCCAATTTGGCAGCCAAACAATTTAGCCAAGGCCAATATGAAATTGTTTATCCAAGCTACACTGTTCGCATGGATAGCCCTGTGGCAGTAGTCGATAGCGTGGTTGACAAAAAAGGCACTCGCCAAATCGCCACTGATTATTTAAGCAATTTGTGGAGCAAACCCGCACAAGAATTGGGCGCAAAATTGTATCTACGACCAGCAGATACAGATGTTTTGGCGGCACACAAAGATTCATTGCCACAACTTAATACCTTTAACCCCAATGATGTATTTGGTTCATGGGATGACATTATGCCCAAATACTTTGGTGATGGTGGTGTCTTTGACCAGTTGACCAATAAACGCACACAATAAGGGTTTAAGCAATGAAATTACTCAAGTCCCCCAGTGTTTTGCCGGGTTTTAACCTCAGCCTCGGTATTACCATCTTGTGTTTATCGCTTTTGGTTATTTTGCCATTTGCCATGATGGCGGCTAGCACAGCACAAATGGGCTTGGGTGCATTTTGGCATACCATTAGTGAACCCAAAGTATTGTTGGCCATTTGGCTCAGTTTGCGAATGGCTTTTTGGGCCATGCTCACCAATTTGGTATTCGGCACATTATTGGCTTGGGTGTTGGTTCGCTATGATTTTCCAGGGAAAAAC
>JASLBZ010000068.1 GCA_030146285.1 Neisseriaceae bacterium
GAGTGACAAGACAAGCAATAGTTGGTGAAAATTTGCGCACCACGTTGCAAGCTTTTTTGGTCGCCCAAATTAATATCTACTTTTTCATAGTTGCCACCACCCGCTGCTAGGGCACTGCCCATTGGGATAGCGAAAGCCACTGTTAGCAATAATGCTTTTAATGTTTTTTTCATTGACCTATCCTCATTAAATATTGGTAGCGAACAAGTAAGCACCAATCACCGTAATAGCAACATACACGAAGAACATGATTTTGCGTTTTGGCGTGCTCATTGTTACACGATCAGGTGGCGTCGTGCATTTATCAATCTTAGTATAGAACGGCATTGCTAAGAAGAAGACAAAGTACACAACCGACAACACTTGAGCCACAACTGTACGTAAATCTGTTTGTGGTAATGCACCCAAGATGCCCAAACCAATGAATGAGATAATGAACAATACCAACATGGTTTTGAAGATTGGACCACGGTAGCGAACAGATTTCACTGGACTGCGATCTAGCCAAGGCAGTAAAGCAATCACAACCACACCAGCACCCATACCCAATACACCCCAAACTTGCGTACCAAAGAACGATGGAATCGCACGTAAGATCGCGTAGAACGGTGTGAAGTACCAAACCGGTGCAATATGCGCAGGTGTCTTCATTGGGTTCGCAGGGTCAAAGTTAGGTGCTTCTAAGAAGTAACCACCACCCTCTGGCGCAAAGAACATAATTGAAGCGAAGATAATCAAGAACACAACCACAGCCAAAATATCATGCACTGTGTAGTAAGGATGGAAAGGAATGCCATCTAATGGAATACCGTTTGCATCTTTGTGTTTTTTAATATCAACACCATCAGGGTTATTTGAACCCACTTCATGCAGTGCAATAATATGCGCCGCAACCAAACCAACCAATACCAAAGGCACAGCAATCACGTGCAAGGCAAAGAAACGGTTTAAGGTAATGTCTGATACGTTAAAGTCACCACGAATCCAAGTTGACAAATCAGGGCCAATTACAGGAATAGCAGCAAACAAGTTAATAATCACTTGCGCACCCCAGAATGACATTTGTCCCCAAGGCAATAAGTAACCCATGAATGCCTCAGCCATCAATGCCAAGAAAATCAAAGCACCAAATACCCATACCAACTCACGAGGCTTTTGGTATGAACCGTAGATCAAACCACGGAACATATGCAAATAAACCACAACAAAGAACATTGATGCGCCTGTTGAGTGCATGTAGCGGATAATCCAGCCACCAGACACGTCACGCATGATGTACTCAACTGAGGTAAAGGCAGCAGGAATACCCGCAGCGTTTAAATTACCATCAGGTTTGTAGTTCATGGTCAAGAAAATACCGCTGACGATTTGGATAACCAAAACCAACATCGCCAATGAACCAAAGAAATACCAAAAGTTAAAGTTTTTTGGTGCGTAATACTCGGTCATGTGCTCTTTAACCATTTTGCTCAATGGAAAGCGATCATCAACCCAAGTTAACAAGCCTTTGGCTTTGCTATTGTTTTCGGTAGTGTTTGTAGACATGGTTCCCCCCTTATGTGTCTGAACCGACCATTACAGTCGTATCAGTAAGGTATTTATATGGTGGAATCACTAAGTTTGTTGGTGCAGGTACGCCTTTGAATACGCGACCAGCCAAGTCAAATTTAGAGCCGTGACATGGACAGAAGAAGCCACCTTTCCACTGTGGACCCAAATCAGCAGGAGCCAAGTCCGGACGGAAAGTTGGAGAGCAACCCAAATGCGTACAAATTCCCAAAGCGATGAAAAATTCAGGCTTCAAAGAACGCAATTCATTTTTGCAATATTCAGGTTGCTGATTTTCAGTTGACTGAGGGTCAACCAAACTCGCATCTAGCGTTGGCAAATCTTTTTGTTGCTGGGCCGTGCGATTTAAAACCCAAACTGGCTTACCTTGCCACTCAACAGTGACCAATTGTCCAGGTTCGATTTTCGAAATATCCACCTCTACAGGTGCACCGGCAGCCTTTGCTTTTTCTGACGGAAAAAAGCTGAGCACAAAAGGTGTTGCCACACCCACAGCAGCAGCTCCGGCAGCAGCGCCGGTCGCAAATGTCAGAAAACGACGGCGGCCATGATTGATTTCTTGATTATTCATTACCAGTTATCCTAATTATGGGAAATACCAAGCCATTAAACTTTTAGATTCTACCCGATTTCACAGTCATTCTTAAAGTGTTATTTAAAATAACGTAAAGTTCTGTTTTGTGTTTTGACATTAAACAGGATTTGCTTCATCAAAAAATGACACTGACACATCAAATTCACCAGCAATGGCGCTAGCCAATGCTTGGACACCATATCGTTCTGTAGCATGGTGGCCGGCGCTAATAAATGCAACACCTGTCTCATTGGCCAAATGGTATTGCGCTTCTGAGACTTCGCCAGTAATAAATACATCTACTTGATGGTCGATTGCCAATTGAAAAAAGCCCTGCGCACCACCTGTACACAGCGCCACTTTACGAATAACTTGGTCAGGTTGACCAATTACCAGTGGACTGCGGTTTAAGGTGTTTTGCATGCGCACTTGAAACTCTGTCAAAGTCATTGCCTCTGACAAATAACCAATATTCAATAAACCTTGTTCACCAACACATTGTTCTATGTCGATACCCAATTTAGCAGCTAAGGTGGCATTATTGCCCCATTTTGGATGTGCATCCAAAGGCAAATGGTAGCCCAACAAATTAATGTCATTCTGAAGCAAGCTAAAAATACGGCGTTTTTTCCAACCGACAATTCCAGCAGGTTCACTCTTCCAAAACATGCCATGATGAACCAATAAAGTATCTGCGCCTTGTGTAACAGCAGCGTCAATCGCAGCTTGGCTTGCTGTAACGGCACACAAAATATGTTGAATATTTTCTGTACCTTCCACTTGCAAACCATTGGGTGCATAATCTTTAAATGCGTCGACTTTTAAATGCTCATTTAACCAAGCAAGCAACACTGTTCGATTCATAAAAAAACCTTTATTGTTTGATTGTTATTGATATGGTTCTTGTGCGCTAATTCTGTTCAACATCAAAATGGTAGTCATCCTACTTTTTTTATGTTGATGAGCCAGCATCAATATCGAAGCGCATTTTAACATTGGACGCCAGGTTAATCTAATATTTACATCAAATGTTGTCGCTTTCATGCATAAAAAAAATGGTTCTTGCTGTTGCAAGAACCATTTTTCAGTAAAACGCATCAAAAAGAGCGTTAATTACATCATGCCACCCATACCACCCATACCGCCCATGCCACTCATATCTGGCATTGCAGCTTTGTCTTCTGGGATTTCAGCAATCATGCAATCTGTTGTTAACAACAAGCCTGCAATTGAAGCTGCATGTTGTAAAGCAGAACGCGTTACTTTTGCTGGGTCCAATACACCCATTTCAATCATATCGCCATATTCGCCAGTACCTGCATTAAAGCCGTAGCTGCCTGTACCGTTCAATACGTTGTTAATCACAACGCTAGGCTCATCACCTGCATTGGCAACGATTTGACGAAGTGGAGACTCAATAGCTTTTAATACGATTTGGATACCCGCATCTTGGTCAGCATTGATGCCTTTGATTTCACCTACCAAAGAACGTACGCGTAGCAAGGCAACACCGCCACCTGCAACAATACCTTCTTCAACAGCAGCACGAGTTGCATGTAAAGCATCATCAACGCGGTCTTTTTTCTCTTTCATTTCCATTTCAGTCGCAGCGCCAACTTTGATCACTGCAACACCGCCTGCTAATTTAGCAACGCGTTCTTGTAGTTTCTCTTTGTCGTATTCGCTAGAAGCCACTTCAATTTGTTGGCGAATTTCAGCAACACGCGCATCAACCAATGCTTTGTCACCAACACCATCAATAATGGTCGTGTTTTCTTTACCGATTTCAATGCGTTTGGCTTGACCTAAGTCTTCCAAAGTCACTTTTTCCAAAGACAAACCAATTTCTTCAGAAATTACAGTACCACCAGTCAATACAGCGATGTCTTGCAACATGGCTTTACGACGATCACCAAAACCAGGTGCTTTAACCGCAACTGTTTTTAAAATACCGCGAATGTTATTCACAACCAATGTTGCCAATGCTTCGCCTTCAACGTCTTCTGCAATGATTAGCAAAGGACGGCTTGATTTAGCAACTTGTTCTAATACTGGTAGCAAATCACGGATGTTGCTGATTTTTTTGTCAAATAACAAAACAAATGGTGCTTCTAAAGCAGCAATTTGTTTTTCAGCATCATTGATGAAGTAAGGAGACAAGTAACCGCGGTCAAACTGCATGCCTTTAACCACTTCTAATTCGTTGTCTAGTGATTTGCCATCTTCAACAGTGATTACGCCTTCTTTGCCAACTTCTTTCATCGCATCAGCAATGATTTTGCCGATTTCTTCATCAGAGTTTGCAGAAATAGAACCCACTTGTGCAATTTCTTTTGCAGTTTCACATGGTTTTGCCAATGTTTTTAGCTCTGCAACCAAAGCAGTCACTGCTTTGTCGATACCGCGTTTTAAATCTGTTGGATTCATGCCTGCTGCAACGTATTTCATGCCTTCAGCAACAATGGCTTGAGCCAATACCGTTGCAGTTGTTGTACCGTCACCAGCCACGTCAGCTGTTTTCGATGCAACTTCTTTAACCATTTGTGCACCCATGTTTTCGAATTTGTCTTTTAATTCGATTTCTTTGGCAACAGATACACCATCTTTGGTAATGTGAGGACCACCAAAAGCACGGTCTAAAATCACGTTACGGCCTTTAGGGCCTAAAGTTACACGAACCGCATTGGCTAGGGTATTCACACCAGCAACCAATTTTTGACGGGCTTCATTACCAAATTGTACGTCTTTTGCTGTCATTTAATATTCTCCAAAAAACTTTATTCATTTAAAAGCCACCTGTTTTACAGGCAGCCTATATTCAATTAGCAAGAATGTGATTAGCCAATAATGCCGAAAACATCTTCTTCGCGCATAACCATCAACTCTTCACCATCAACTTTAACGGTTTGGCCTGCATATTTACCGAAAATCACTTTGTCGCCAACTTTAACGTCCAAAGCAATGCGATCGCCGTTTTCCAAGCGTTTGCCTTCACCAACAGCAACCACTTCACCCATATCAGGTTTTTCTGCTGCTGCGCCAGGCAATACGATACCAGATGCTGTTTTTTCTTCAGCTTCTACGCGTTTTACAACAATACGGTCGTGTAAAGGACGAATAGTCATCAGTAACTCTCCAAAAAATAACGAATTAAATCATCTCAAATGAATGAGTAAGCAAATTTAATTTTATGTGATTAATTTAAAATACCCAAAATGGGGTGAAATTCTATTGTTAAAGATAATTAGGGCTAAACAGAATAATTCAAGCATTGGAAATTATTTTTTTTTCAATCCACTCAAACAACACACTAATAATTTGATTATTAATCATAAAAACTGCCTTCTGCTTTGAGGTCGCCATAAAAACACATTTCTGAAGCAAATAAGACTTGCGAGCACATTCGAAAATCTGCATTATGGATAACAACACATACGAATCACAAAACAACAATTATTTGATTCGCATTTGTCAGTATTCGAGCCAAAAAAATCAAAAGTAATCACGGCAGCTTACCCATCAAACACGACCTAGTGTATTTGTGTATTAAGGAAGAAATTTATGTTACACGCTTTACTGGCCAATCCAAAAGATGCGCCATTACTCGACGATGTATCCTTCTTAAGTGAAGCCTTACTCGCAGTTTTGCGTACCGAAACCCCTGAAAAAGTCTTAGATGGCTTGGATGCGCTACTCAATAGCACCCAACCACAAGCAGAATTGGCTTCATTGCTTCCACAATTGTCTACCAATGAAATTGAAGATTTAATTCGAGCATGCAGCTTATTTGCCCAAGTATTCAATATTGCGGAAGATACCCATCATGAACGCCGCCGTTTGGCTTATGAAAATGAGTCATACACACCTGCTCCTGGCAGCCTAGCCGCTTCGCTAAGCAAGATTCAAAGCAATCAATTCAGCGCTGAAGCCATGGAGCAAGAGCTCAAGAACATGCATGTTGCTGCTGTATTAACAGCACACCCAACAGAAGTACAACGTCAGACCATTTTGAGCTTGCATCGACAAATTCGCAGCATCTTAACCCGTCGCAATCACAATCCATCCAAAAGCGAACGTTTGCGATTGGATCAAGAGTTGTTAATGGTTTTGCAAACCTTATGGCAAACCAATGAAACGCGCCATTTCAAAATCACAGTAAAAGATGAAATTGCCAACTCTTTGGCCTATTTCCCACTGAGCTTTTTTCAAGCAGTACCGCAACTGTATCAAAAAATCAGTACCGAATTAGAAGAGGTTTACGGCCGTAAATTGGACGTGCCTAATTTCTTCCAAATTGGCGGTTGGGTTGGTGGTGACCGAGATGGCAATCCATTTGTGAATGCACAAACATTGCAATATGCATTCAAACGCAATGCCCAAACCGTTTTTGAGTTCTACCATGATGAATTGCAAAAACTGTATTTGGAACTGCCTTTGTCCACGCGTCACGTCAATATTAGCAATGCTTTGTTGGCTTTATCGGCCTTGTCTCCCGATACAGAAAGAGCCCGAGAGGAAGAGCCTTATCGTCGTGTTATCGCTTATATTTTAGCCCGCTTGGTTGGCACTGCCAAAAAACTGGGTGCCGATATTGAATGCCAATTCGGTGAACAAGAAGCCTACGCCTCTTGCCAAGATTTTATTAATGACTTAGAAATCATTCACGCATCTTTAATTGAGAATGGCAGCCCATTATTGGCTGAAGGCTGTTTAAGCCACCTATTGCGTGCTGCATCGATATTTGAATTTTTCTTAATGCCTTTGGATTTACGCCAACATGCAGAAATTCAAGCACAAACCGTAGCCGATTTGTTTGTTCATGCCGGCCTAGAAGACTTTATGGCACTAAACGAAACACAGCGCCAACAGGTTTTACTACGCGAATTAAGCAACCAACGCCCTCTTCTGAATCCTTTTGTAACCTATGAGCCTAGCAGCCAACGTGAATTGGCCATCTTCCAAGCTGCCCGTGACATCAAAAACAATTATGGTGAAAAAGCCATTAACCAAAGCATTATTTCCAATGCTGAAACCGTCAGTGATGTTCTGGTGGTGGCCTTACTTTTAAAAGAAACGGGCTTATTGCATTTGGTCGATGGCAAAGCACAAAGTCGCATCAATATTGTGCCTTTGTTTGAAACCATTGAGGCCTTAGAAGGCTGCATTTCAGTGATGGATGAGCTGTTCAGCATTGACTGGTACCAAAACTGCCTACACAGTAGAGATGCCATACAAGAAATCATGTTAGGTTATTCTGATAGCAATAAAGATGGTGGTTATGTCACTAGCCAATGGGCACTTTACCAAGCAGAGGCCAGCTTGGTGAATGTCTTTAAACGCCATAACATCAGAATGCGTTTATTCCACGGTCGTGGCGGCAGTGTTGGTCGTGGTGGTGGCCCTTCTTATGATGCGATCTTGGCACAACCAGCTGGCAGTGTGGCCAGCCAAATCCGCATCACCGAACAAGGTGAAGTCATTACCTTTAAGTATGCCGACCCTGCTAACGCTGAGCGCAACCTAGAGACCATTGTGGCTGCAACACTGGAAGCCAGTGTGATGCCGCACAATACACAAGCACCCGATGAAGCATTAATGCAATCCTTATCAGATAAGGCTTTTGCTCATTACCGTGAATTGATTACCCAAGAAGGTTTTATTGATTTCTTTTTACAAACCTGCCCCATTCAAGAAATTGCATCGTTGAATATTGGTAGCCGCCCTGCCAGTCGCAAAACCTTGGCAAAAATCCAAGATTTGCGTGCCATTCCTTGGGTATTCTCATGGACACAAACCCGATCAATGCTGCCAGCTTGGTATGGCTTTGGCAGTGCTGTTGTTGCCATGCTCAAAGCAGATGCCAATACCATGAGCAAACTACAGCAACAAGCCAAAGACAGTGCTTTCTTTTATGCGATGCTTTCCAATATGGAACAAGTGATGGCAAAAACAGATATGGACATTGCCAAAGGCTATGTTCGTTTGGCTGAAAACCAAGTTCGTGCCCAAGAAATCTTTACCGATATTGAAGCCGAATACCAACGCAGCCGAAAAGCATTATTGGAAATTTTATCAGTGGGTCATTTGTTGGCCGATAACCGCAGCTTGGCTCGTTCACTTACTTTGCGCATGCCATTTTTGAATGCGCTTAACTGGATGCAAATCGAGTTATTGTCACAACTTCGCCAAAAACCGAATGATGAAAAAGTATTGTCACTGGTTCATTTGACCATCAATGGTGTTGCTCAAGGTTTGCGCAATACTGGTTAATGAATTTTGCTTCACCCGAAGGCAGCCTGAATTTCTCTGGCTGCCTTTTTTTATTAATCAACACCAAAAAGTATGTTTGTTTAAAATATTTGCAAAGATAAGATATAAATATTACCATTAACCAATACCCAGCAATGTCATATTAAATTAAGTTACTTTCATAAAATATTAGTACCTAGATTTTCTTTTAATCATGCTTAATCACCGTATGTTTTGATTAATTTTTAATCAAGTTCGTAGTATGATGTTTTCAAAGCATTTCGACAATTTATCCCAATTTTCATCCACATATTCTGTGGACAGATTTTGATTTACTTATTCTTTAAATAAAAAACAATTTTCTTAAATATAAATAACTTATCCGAAAATAAATAAATCTTGCCTTTACCCTGATTTTTTTAATCAGTTATCATATAATGGATTTCAATATGAATTCTTCATAAAGAACCAGCAATGCATTATGATAAAATCAATCGCCTGATAAAAATCTTAGATCGAATCATTTTAGGCAAACAAAACCAAATTCAATTAAGCCTTGCTTGCGTTTTAGCTCGTGGCCATTTACTGCTTGAAGATTTACCTGGCATGGGAAAAACCACCCTTGCCCATGCCCTTGCTATCGTGCTTGGTTTAAGTTATCAACGCATTCAATTCACTTCTGACTTACTGCCTGGTGATATTATTGGGGCAGAAATTTTTGATCCCCAAACCCAAAGCTTTTCTTTGCACAAAGGCCCTATTTTTACAGAAGCATTGCTGGCCGATGAAATCAATCGCACCACACCCAAAAGCCAAAGTGCACTCTTAGAAGCCATGGCAGAGAAACAAGTGTCGATTGCCCGCAACACTTACTCTTTGCCAGAACATTTTTTTGTGATTGCCACACAAAACCCCAACACGTCTGGCAGCGGTACTTATCCACTTCCAGACTCTCAACTGGATCGCTTTTTAATGAGTTTGTCTTTGGGCTATCCATCCATCGACACAGAAATGCGGCTTTTAAAAGGCGAAAATATTTCTCATAAAATCAAATTGCTAAAACCCATCTTAACCCATGAAGAACTCACTGAAATCCAAAACCACATTCAAAAAATCACTGTTTCAGATGCGGTATTGGATTACATTTTGCGCGTTGTAGAAGCCACCCGAACAGAACAACAATTTAAAGTTGGCTTGTCCCCGCGAGGCAGCTTGGCCATGCTCAGTGCTGCTCGTTCATTTGCTTACTTACAAGAACGACAGTACGTCACCATTGATGATGTTAAAGCCATTATGCCCAGTGTTTGTTCACATCGTTTAAGAGATGGTAGCCACATCACAGGGCAGGCGGCACACCATTTAACCCATTGGCTTCTGGACAACATTCCAGTGATGGTTACATAAAAGAAAGCATGAATATGTTCAATCGTTGGCGTGAACGTTTCCAGAATCAAATACCCGCACAAACCAAAATTGTCTTGGGTGTTCGAGACGTGTATGTATTCCCTTCACGCTTTGGTTTGATCTACATGGCCACTTGTTTGGTATTGTTGTTATTGGCGATCAACTATGCCAATTCTTTAATTTATATTATTTGCTTTTGGTTGACTTCTTTGTTTTTATTGGTGATCTTTGTGACATGGCAAAACCTGGTGGGCCTACACTTACATGCCAGCACCTGCCCTGCCATTTTTGTGGGCGAGAAAGCCAACTTCACCATTATTTTGGAAAGTCAGAAACGTGCTTATCAAGCCATTTATTTACAAACCAAGCAGAGTTTTGACTGTGTCGATTGCAATGCAAAAAGCAATGTCGATGCCCATCTTTCTTTAACCGCTGTTGAGCGTGGTGAGCTGCAGCTGCCACGCTTTCATTTAAGTACCACATACCCTTTGGGTTTAATTAGTGCATGGACTTATTTGGATTTAAACCAAAGTACTTTGTGTTATCCCAAGCCCATTGCTTGTCCATGGCCTAGCACACATGGCAACCTGCATTCTGATGACAGCGACTTTGAACAAGCCCAACAATTTAAAATGGGCGTTGATCACTACGAAGGTTTACAAGCTTACCAACCGAGCGACAACATCAATCGCATTCACTGGGGCGCTTATGCCAAAGGTCATGGTTTATTTATCAAGCAATTTAGCCAAGCTGCCAATGCCGATACTTGGATTGACTTTCAAATCTTTCCTGGCGATTTAGAAACCCGCCTATCCCATATGTGTTATTGGGTATTGCGTTTACATGAGCAAGGCATTCCCTATGGACTTCGCTTAGGCAATCTGGATTTAAAGCCACAACACGCCATTGCCCACATGAATGCTTGTTTACAAGCTCTTGCTCAATATGAGGGCTATGCACCATGAGCTTCAAACTAAGCCAGCAGGCACTGCCCAGAAGCAGCATGATGTGGCTTCTGGCTGGTTACATCATCAATGCTTCAGCACATCTTTATGCTTATATACCGATGTGGATAGTTCTCCTGATGTTAATGTGCTTTGTTTGGCGCATGCAAATTTACCGCATGAAATGGCGTTACCCTTCCTCCTTCAATGTGATTTTGATTATTGCTTTGGTGGTTTTTGGGGTTTATTCAACCCAAGAAAAACTGCTCAGCACCACCGGTTTTTGTATTTTATTCATGTGTTTGTATTCATTGAAATTCATTGAATCAAAAACGTTACGAGATGGGCAAGTGATTGTTTTGGTTTCATATTTGGCAACAGCTTTGATTTTTTTATTTGAAACCAATATCGCTGTTTTTATTTATGCCATGGCAGCCATTTTGGTAAATACTTGTGCGCTCATGGGTTTGCAACAAACCCATCGTTCACCTTACAACACCATGGACATGCTCAAAGCCAATAGTAAATTGCTGGCACTTTCCGTGCCGCTTATGGTGATTTTATTTGTTGGTTTCCCGCGTTTTCCTGCTTTTATTTCCTTACCCCAAGCCAATAGCATGGAGCAACAAAACAGTACGGGCATTAGTGACAACATGACGCCCGGCAGTATTACTGACTTGGTGCAAAGCAATGAACTCATGTTTTGGGCTGAATTTTCCAAGCAAGCCCCAAAGCAAAATCAATTGTATTGGCGTGTTTTGACTTTGGATCACTTTGATGGAAAAACATGGTCGCAGCGCAATCTATTTCAGTTTAATGCTCCAGAGTACACTGTTAATCCTTCTGTGAATGTACAAAACTACAATATCATTTTTGAACCCACCCAAAAAAAATATTTGGCCAGTTTGGATATTTCAGAGTTTCCATTTCAAGCCCCAAGGAGCATGACTTTTTTAAATGATTATCGTTTAGAGAGCCGTCAAAATGTTTATCATAAAATACGCTATGATTTAAAATATTTCCCCAGTAATACCAAAGGCTTAAAATTACCTC
This sequence comes from Neisseriaceae bacterium, assembly GCA_030146285.1. Taxonomy (GTDB): domain Bacteria; phylum Pseudomonadota; class Gammaproteobacteria; order Burkholderiales; family Neisseriaceae; genus JASLFS01. The sequence goes on from JASLBZ010000068.1 coordinate 11,794, forward strand.
CACGTGGGCCTGAAATTCGTCAATATACCCAATTGCCAAAAAAATCGAACCCTCGCATTCGTCAATGGATTCTGCAAAACCATCCAGATGCCAAACAAAACCCGGAAGCTTTTGCCAATGCCATTTTGCTTTATTTTCGGCAAAACAATTTTTATTACACCTTAAGTCCACCATTGCTAGAAAATGAAACCGTCGACTCTTTTTTCTTTGACAGTCGCCAAGGTTTTTGTGAGCACTACGCTAGCACCCTTGCCTTTATGTTAAGAGAAGCAGGTATTCCCAGTCGCATCGTAACAGGATTTCTGGGCGGAAAAGTGAGCAGTGACAACCAACAAGTGCAAGTTCGTAGCCTAGATGCACATGCATGGGTTGAGTATTGGGTAGAAGGAAAAGGCTGGATTCGCATTGACCCTACAGCAGCTGTTGCACCTGAGCGCGTCGAATCGGGCATTGAAAGTGTGTTAAATGACAAAGACAATAACACTATTTTCGGTGAAAGCAATACTTTCTTAGCACCAATTATCATGCAATGGCGACAAACCAAAGCCGAAATGAATTATCAATGGGACAAACGTGTGTTAGGTTATCAAAGTGACAACCAACAAGATATTTTCACCCGCTTATTTGGCAACAACCAACGTTGGCGCATGCAAATCATGCAATATACTTTCTTAAGTATTATTGCTATTTTATTGCTCAGTTTACTCATCTACACCAAACCGTGGCAACGCTATCGCTTTGGCTTGGCCAACGTTTTTCAAAACAGTTTGGACCTGTTAAATCACCAATATCCTCAATTGCAACTGTCCATCAGCAACACCCCCCAAGAGGTCTGCCAAATAAGTCAGCCTCACCTGAACGACACGGAATACCAAGCTTTAAAGCAGTTGATGAATGCGATAGAGACCCCTCTTTACCATACAGATAAAAAACCAGATAAAAAACGCATTCAGCACGCTTATCAAAGCTTACAAAAAACATTACGCAAACAGCGGCATTCAAAAAGCCACTGAAAAATCAGTGGCTTTTTTAGAACCCAACTAAAATATGCATCAGGCTCGGGTACGCAACCAACCGGTAATGCTGTAACGAGGACGGTGCGTTAGCTTCACCTCATGGGCAATGGTTTTGCTATCAAATACCATTAGGCGCCCTGCAATCGGATCCACGATCTTTTCAATCTCATTGCCATTTTCATCCGGATAATACAAAGCCAACTGGCCACCATAATCAGCACTCCAATCATCCTCATTCAAATACAAAACCATTGATAACGTTCGACGGCTATCATGGTGAAAAATATCAAAATGACGCTGATACGATGTCCCCTCTGGGTAACAAGCATAGTGAAACTCACCATCTTGAATGCCCAAATAACACGTCTGATTGATGTAATCAATAAACTGGGTTATTTTTAAAAAATAATGTTGTTCAATGGGGTTATTCGTATTTTCTTCTAACCACAAAATAAAATCACCACGCACCTTTTTGTCTACGTGTTCTGTATCAGCTTGTCCAATGGCAGCTTTTTTAAACAAATGCTGTTGTTGTTTGTTTTTTAAGCTTAGGCGCAAAGCATCAATTTCAGAAGGTTCAAAGAAACCATCAACGATGGCATATTTTTGCGCTGCCAAATCATCAATAATTTTCTCATAAAACGGATTTAAATCAAAAGCACCCATAAATATACCCTTCAAAGAAATACATTAAATATGAATTTTTCATTTCAGAATATTTATTTTTCTTACAATAACACTTTTTTTTTAGTTTTATCTACTTTTACAACAGATCAAGAGAAAATAATGGCTCATTTTGTATCTTATTAGAGATTTATAGCTCACCTGCATCACCTATCAATACTAAATTGACAAACTTATTATTGGATGATGTATCCAGTATTGAGACCATTTATCAGTATATCTATCTGGATAAGCACCAAGATGAAAAGTTGTTTTCCTTCTGGCATTGTCAGAAACAACGTCATAAACGCGATGATAAGGCACGAAACAGCAGTTTGGATAGAAAAATACTTGAAGTGATGGCTTCTAGTACCATTCTCATACTCCATACTTGAGTCGGCCTTTGGCTGGTAATAGAGTTAACACGCGAACCAGAAAATATTTTGACTTTAAGCTTGCTACCCACGAATATAGCTTCGATCAATCGGTAATCGCTGTTCGATTTTTAGATTGTGTTTTTACAACATTCAGACGTAAGAAAGCCCCTTAGCGTCAGCTAAGGGGCTTAATATTGGGCGCTTGGCAGTG
>JASLBZ010000072.1 GCA_030146285.1 Neisseriaceae bacterium
AAGTATTTAATGTGACCACTGGCATTGCTGGCAATCACATTCGCAGTTTGAATTCACAAGGCGTGGTCAAAATCAAAGATGGTGAAGTTACCCAAGCCGATATTGACCGTGCCATTGAAACAGCCAAAGCCGTTAATATTCCACCAGATCACGATGTTTTGCATACAGTGGTGCAAGAATACATTATTGACAGTCAGCCAGGTGTTAAAGAACCTATTGGTATGAGCGGTGTGCGTTTGGATACGCGCGTGCACATTATTACAGGTGCTATGACTGCCATGCAGAATATTCAAAAATGCGTTGAAAGATGCAATTTGCATATTGAGAACATGGTATTGCAACCACTGGCAAGCAGTCAAGCAGTATTAACAGAAGACGAAAAAGAATTGGGTGTATGTGTTGTGGATATCGGTGGTGGTACCACGGATATTGCCGTTTACACCAATGGTGCTATTCGCCACACTGCCGTGATTCCTGTTGCAGGTGATTTGATTACCAAAGATTTGGCACAAGCCTTGCGCACACCACACAATGCTGCTGAGTACATCAAAATCAACCACGGTGTGGCCTTGCCTGATTTAGAGGGCTTGGATGAAATGATTGAAGTACCCAGTGTTGGTGATCGCAACCCACGCCAAATTTCACGTCGCACATTAGCAAGTGTGATTGGTCCGCGAGTGGAGGAAATTTTGGAATTGGTATTGAATGAATTGCGCCGTTCGGGTTTCCCTGAAGAAGTATTGACTTCAGGCATTGTGTTAACAGGTGGTACATCGCTTTTAACCGGTTTGGTTGAGTTATCAGAAGATGTCTTTAATTTGCCAGCCAGAATTGGTATTCCACAAAACATTACCGGTGTGGCTGAGCGTGCACGCAATCCTCGTTTTTCAACAGCGATTGGTTTGTTACAAATTGCCAAAGGGCCTGCAGACAGCGGATTCGATGAAAAAGTCGAGCCAACAGAGTCATTGGTTAGCAAAGTTAAAGCATGGTTCAAAAATAATTTCTAATACATAGGCATGATGGTGCATTTATGACACAGGATTGATGCATCGTTCATGAAATTTTACGCAGTTGCACGCCATTAAGTGTTAAAGTTGCGGTACAATCTGACTGAATAGGTTGTATTTAATAAAGAATGATTGGTTTTGAGGAGCAGTACATGGAATTGGTATATGACGTAGTGGAATCTGCAGCAAGTCCTGCAGTCATCAAAGTCATTGGATTGGGCGGCGGCGGTTGTAATGCAATTAATAACATGATTGCGGGTGGGTTGCATGGTGTTGATTTTATTAGTGCAAATACCGATGCGCAATCATTGCAATTGAACCAAGCTCCAAAACGAATCCAATTGGGCGGAACACTGACGCGTGGTTTGGGCGCAGGTGCCAATCCAGAAGTCGGCCGAAATGCTGCTTTAGAAGATCGCGAAACCATTTCTGAAGCCTTGCAAGGTGCTAATATGGTTTTTATTACCGCTGGTATGGGCGGCGGTACAGGCACAGGAGCAGCTCCTGTGGTGGCAGAAATTGCCAAAGAAATGGGTATTTTGACCGTAGCCGTGGTGACGCGACCATTCAATTACGAAGGCAAGCGCTTACAGGTTGCCAAAGACGGTTTAGAGCAATTAAAACAACATGTTGATTCATTAATCATTATCCCAAATGACAAATTAATGTCAGCACTAGGTGATGATGTGACTGTCAAAGAAGCTTTCTTGGCAGCTGATGACGTGTTAAAAAATGCAGTAGCGGGCATTTCAGAAGTGGTTACTTGTCCTGGTTTGATTAACTTGGACTTTGCTGACGTTCGCAACGTCATGAGTATTATGGGCATGGCCATGATGGGTTCTGCACAAGCTAGTGGCATTGACCGAGCTCGCATTGCAACAGAGCAAGCCATTGCATCACCTTTATTGGATGATGTGACTTTAGAAGGCGCTCGTGGCGTATTGGTTAATATTACTACAGCACCGAATTGCCTACGCATGTCGGAATACCGTGAAATCATGTCAGTGGTTGATGCTTATGCGCATGCCGATGCAGAACGCAAATATGGTACTGCGGAAGATGCGAGCATGGCAGACACAGACATTCGTGTCACTATTATTGCGACGGGTTTACGTGAACAAGGCGTTGCTGTTAATGAACAGCACTTGAAAATGGTAAAAACAGCACAAGCAACTGGCACAGATGGTTTTGCTGAAATTCCTAATATTGTTCGTTCAGGTCGTGGTACACGCTCGCTGAACTTAAGCGCAGCTGATTTTTCTGACCAATCGGTAATGGATGACTTTGAAATTCCAGCCATGTTACGCCGCCAAGCAGATTAAGTAACAGATTTTAACGTACGCTACTTGTTGAAAATAAGTGTATTTTTATGTTATTTCGCTATTGATTTGATGGCATATGTAGAATAATCGCACGACTTTATTTTACCAATGTACAAGCGAAAACAAATGAAAAAATTAGTATCAATGACAGCAGTATTGTTAATCGCAGGTTTTGCACATGCTCAACCTGCTGCTCCTATTGTTAAAGCTATTGCGACTGATGAGCTTGTTGTGCAAGAGACTGCTTCAGAGTCAGTAGCGGTAGAAACAATGGTGGAAGAAATGGCCGTTGAAGAAGTGTCAGCTTCAGAATAAATTGGTTTGATTCGTGCGGTGTAACTGTCTGACTCTAAAGGTGGAGTACAAAATGAAAAAATTCTTATCAATCGCTGCAGTATCCTTGTTAGCGGCTTGTGCAAGCACAAGCAATGCTGATGATCAAGCAGGTGCAGTAGAAAATGTTTTGTATGTGAATGGTGTGTTAGCTGATTGCCAAGGCATGATGCCAATGAAATGCATGCAAGTAAAAAGAAACCCCGACCAAAAAAATTGGGAATATTTTTACAGTGAAATCGAAGGCTTTGATTACCAAGATGGGTTTGTTTACAAACTCCGCATCAAAGAAACACCCATTGCTAATCCGCCTGCAGATGCTTCCAGTGTTCGTTTTGAACTTATTGAAGTGTTGGAAAAGAAACCTTTGGTTTATAAAAAATAGATTGCATACAACAAAAAGCCAAGTTTCTGACTTGGCTTTTTCTCGATTAAAAATACCATGGTTGCTTTGAAATATTTCGTGATGCCCTTGTGCATGAAATACAAGCAACCCAATTCAATCCTGAATACCGTGAGGGTTTGCACATGAATCAGCAAAAAGTGATTGTTTTGAGCAGTGAAACACCCAGTGAGGATGAGAACCTAGAAACCATCTATCCTTTAGATGACATTATGGACAGCGATTATTGTCGTGAGAATGAAGCTTGTGTCGAGAAAAAAATTAGGATTTTGGCCAATTCTCCTGCCTTAAAAAATCTAAAGTGGATTTCGGAGGTTTAAGATACCATGCGACAACAATTGAACATGAAATTGTGGTTCCAATTTGTCTTGTTCATGGTGTATGTTGTCGGAACATTTTTCTTTCTTCTTGCCAAAGTATTTAAATTAACCGATGTGCCTTGGTGGTATATTGGTTTTTTTTTGATTTTGATTTTTAGCAATCCATTTTTGCATTTTGTGGTATTACAGGCGGCCTTTAACATCAAACGCAAGCTGTTAACTGGATGTAAAAAACGAAACCCATAAATTAAGTTGCCAATAGCAGACTTGCAATGAGCAAGATATGACTGACTACCGACAGTTGAATGCCTTGCCCAAGGGCAGGGACTAAGTTGGTGTCATCTTTGATGTGCCAGACAAAACGAATGTGCGTGATAAAAAGTGGTAAGGCAAGCAATGTACTCATTAACCACCATTTTTGCAAATACCAATATTGAAAAGACAATAAGGCAATCAAAGCCAGACTGACAAGGCCGATTTGATAATAGCGACTGTTTTTGAGACCCAAACGAACCGCCAACGTCATTTTGCCTACAGTTGGATCGCTGACAATATCGCGCATATTGTTCAGATTCAGCACAGATGTTGCCAGTAAACCCGAGGCAATCATGGGCAAGATGATGACAGAAGAGTAGTGTTCCATTTGTAAGTAAAAAGCACCACCAACAGCCAATAACCCAAAAAACAAGAATACAGAAACATCACCCAAGCCCATGTAACCATAAGGTTTGTTGCCAACGGTATAGGTAATCGCCGCAACAATGGCGATAAAGCCCAAGCCCATGAAGCCCAGAATGCTGTGCCAATGAGAACAAGCAATCCACAACAAATACACACCAGAAATCATGGTCAGTAGGCTGACCACATATAAAGACAGTTTTAATTGTGGTGCGCTGAGTGTGCCTTTTTGGATTCCTCGAACTGGGCCTTGACGATCAATGGCATCTGCACCAGTGAGGTAATCACCATAATCATTGGCCAGATTTGACAGTATTTGCAGCAAGCTGGCTGTTGTCCATGCCAAAAAAGCCACAGAAAACTGAAAATTGCCTTGCCAATAGGCTAAAGCTGAGCCAAGAAAAATAGCCATACTGGCCAAGGGTAAGGTTTTCGGACGACAGCTTTCCCACCATGCATGGGCTTGTGTGTAGTAAGACAGGGTTAACATTGTGCAGTATTTATTCAAATGAAATACCATGTATATTAGGTAGTATTGGTGTTCTTGTCGATTCTTTAATGCGAAATGAATGATTTTGTGCCAGTGGATTGACAATATTTAAGTCAATGGCAATGCCATAAAAGGAAATGAAAATGATTCAAAAAATTTGTATTCTGATGATATTGGCTTTGGGTTTGAGTGCGTGTGACAATGCCAAGCAGCAAGTTGAGAACGTTGTGGTACAACCCATGCAACAAAAAAAGCGCATGGAAGATGATATTCAAAAAAGCGTTGAGCAAAATCAGAAAAAATTTGAAGAAACACAGAAAGCACTGAACGAGCAATAAAGATTTTGCCTGAGAATATCAGTACAATCGGTGCATCTTTATTTGTTAGTGAGAAAATCAATTATGAAAAAAAGTTTAGGCTTGCTCTTGGGTTTGTGCTCGGCATTTGTGATGGCACAAATGCCCAGTGAGACCCAAAATGAAATTGCAGCTTGCAACAATGGCGACAATGTTGCTTGTGAAACTGCGGCATTGAAATTGGCAATGCAAGGTGGGCATGGGCAGGAAGCTGGTGCATTGTATTTACAGGCCTGTGAGGCCGGAAGCGGCAGTGCATGCAGCTCCTTGGGCGTGATGTTTGAGTATGGTGAAGACATGCCTAAAGACACAGCTGAAGCTGAGAAAATGTATAAAAAAGCCTGTGATTTGGGTGAGGAGAGTGGCTGCGAAGGCTTAGGACAAGCCATGATGCCAACCGAAAGCCTTCAAGAAGCACAAGGTGTTGCAGAAGAAGCTGATGGTGTTGAAGGTGAATAATCTGAATTAAGCGCAAGCCTTATGTAGGGTTTTCGAACTTAATCGCCATCAATATTTCCAATCAAGGCAGCTTACAGGCTGCCTATTGTTTGGCCTGTTGTAAGTGACTGTGTGTTGACAATAAGGAGTGGCTGCATCATGAATAAAATCTACCTACTGATGATTGGCTTGCTATTTAGCTTTTACTTAAAAGCGGATGTAATTATATACAGTGGAATAAAAGGTGGGATGGACGTTGAGGCGTTTAAGACAAGACAACAACAAGCCAGTGTGAATAATGGTGTGGATGTGGCTCCCATTAACCTTAAACACAATGGTAGTGAGCAGCAAGAAACTGTTGTTATGCCTATCACTGCCGCTGTGATAACCGAAAAAAACTCCCAAGATAGCCTTGAGATGATACAGATGCTTTTAGAGGCATTTTCCTCATGGACTGAGACTTCATATGACAATAAAACGATAGTGAAGATATTAAGCCAAAAAAGCGATAAGCAATGCCAAATCCAGTTGTTCTATGAAAATACAAGGCTCAAAGCCACTGATCCTGTGTGGATTAACAATTGCCAAATATTAAATCAAAATCAAACTTTTTACATGAATAAAGATAATTCCCCATTGGAGACTTTTGGGTTAAGTATCTGGGATGTACAAGGTACATGGCAACAATATAATCGGGCAGGTAACTTAATCGTCAGTGCCAATGCCATGATTCAAGATGGCAAGGTTCTTTTTGCCGATGTTACCCATTATTATTCGGAAATTAAAAATCAAAAATTATTGCATTATGTGATTGTCAATAATCAGTATCAAGGCTTAAGAGAAGCTTGGTTTGGTAATAATCAACCAGCTTTTGAGACATGGTATCAAGATGGCATGCCTGTGGGGGTGGCAAAAGCCTGGTATCCAAATGGCCACTTAGCATCAGAAACCAAATGGAATAATCGCATATTGCCCACAGACAGCCAATATTTTTACCATGAAAATGGCAAACCTTATCTGGATGTTGATTGGTTAAGGCTTGACGGTTCGGTTGAGCTTGGCAAAAGAAATGATGGTCAATTACCAATCGCATGGAAAGAGTACGATGCACAAGGCAAAGAAATTGGTCAAGGTGAAACCAAATTGTCTTTTGATCAGGCATTGAGATTGGCAAACAATCTGCCTTATATGTGCATCAATATTTTGCCTGTTCAGTGCCAGGCATCTTATCAATGGTGACTGTCGATAGATGATTTGCATTTCAGCAAAGAACATGGGGTAAGATTGCAATCAAGGCAGCCTGAATTTTTCAGGCTGCCTTGATTGTTGGATGGCGATACTTACTTATTTTTTAGCGCGAGTGCCCGTGTGGACTTCTTGCCATTGGCGAACCATGGTTTTGAATACAGCCGGTTGAATCGGTACCATGATAAAACTGTTTGCTAAGTCTTCATCAGATGGGAAAACAACAGGGTCACTGGAGAATTTCTTATCCATTAACGGTTTCGCTGGCACGCTTGCAGGTGCAAAACTGGTGAAGTTGCCATTAAGTGCAGCTACTTTGGGGCTAAGCGTGTCGTCAATAAAACGGTGAGCATTGAATACATTGGCAGCATCAACCGGAATGGTCATGGTATCAATCCAAATACCCACACCTTCTTTGGGTGTCATGACGCGAATCACGTCAGGGTTGCCTGCTTGCTCAGCACGTTCTTTGGCAATATTCAAATTACCACCCCAACCAACAGCCAAACAAGTATCCCCTCTGGCCAAGCTGTCCATAAAGCCAGCAGAGGTAAAGCGTTTAATGTAAGGTCGGTTTTCCATCATCAAATCAGTGGCAGCCTGAACATCCGCTGTTTTGTCGCTATTGGGGTGAAGTCCCAAATAATGCAATGCCAATGGGTACATTTCGGCCGCGCTGTCTAAGTAGCTAATGCCACATGAGGCGAGTTTTTGGGTGTAAACAGGATTAAAAACCAATTCCCAGTCTTTTTCTGGCATGGGCAAGTCCCCCAGTGCTTTTTTAACCTTGGTTTCATTGATGGCAAAGGTATTCGAGCCCCAGACATAAGGTACGGCATATTGATTGCCTGGATCAACCTTGTCCAAAAGCTCCAACAGTTTTGGGTTGATTAATGAGTAATTGCGCAGTAGGTTTTTATTGAGCTTTTGGTATGCACCTGCTTGGATTTGGCGGCCAACAAAAGTGTTCGATGGAAAGACCACGTCATAACCTGAGTGCCCAGTTAACACCTTGGCTTCTAAAGTTTCATCAGTATCAAATAAATCCAATGTCACTTTAACATTGTAGCGTTTGCCAAATGCTTCAAGTGTGCTTGGGTCAATGTAATCAGACCAGTTGTACAAGGTTAGGGATTTGGTTGCCGTATTGGGACTGGAGATGTCATTTTCAGAACTGCTTTCAGAAGCTGTTTGTTCGCGATGCAGCACTTTGGTTACTGGGTCGACTTCTTCTTTAGTGGGTTCTGAGCATGCAGCTAAACCCATAACAGTGATGCCCAGCAAGCTCATAAATGGATAATTCAAAATGTCAGTCCTTTAGGGTATTGGATTAGATTCAGTCGCGACAATTCTTTAAAAACCAAAAGTGGTGCATAGGCGTCAGCAACAGCGTAATGAATTTGTTGTTCCGTCAGTGTTTTTCGTG
>JASLBZ010000091.1 GCA_030146285.1 Neisseriaceae bacterium
TAAGCGGGATCGAACCGCTGACCTCTTGCATGCCATGCAAGCGCTCTACCAACTGAGCTATACCCCCATCCGAATCACAATTGCTGTGATTAGGTGAGCATATTACCATTGGTATCGTAAAATGCAAGTATTTTATTCTTCTGCTTGGAATTTCATTGCCAAAGAATTGATGCAATAGCGCTCATGTGTTGGGGCAGGGCCATCGGGGAAAACGTGGCCGAGATGGGCATCACATTGGCTGCAAACCACTTCTTCTCGAACCATGCCGTGGCTTATATCACGGATGCGTTGGGTTGCGCCTTGCTCGGCTTCGGCAAAAAATGCAGGCCAGCCGCAGTGGCTATTGAATTTGGTTTGGTGTGAGAACAGCAATTGGTTGCAACAGGCACAGTAATAAGAGCCGGTTTCATAAAAATCATTGTATTGGCCTGTATAAGGACGCTCTGTTGCGGCATTGCGTGTGACTTCATAAACCTCAGGTGCTAGGATTTCACGCCACTGGCTATCGGTTTTTTCTGTTTTTTTTGACATGTTTCTTTCCTTGTGAATTCTGATATTCAATACTAACAAAAAGTGGCATTGCTTGGTAAAGGCTTTTATACTCTAGGCTGATTTTTCGCTTCTTTGAATATGGATAAAATAGCATGAAAAAAGGCATTATTGGATTCGCTTTGGTTTTGGTGTTATTGATTTTGACCTTGGTGATGTTGTTGTTTGTGCCCAAAAATAATGAGACACGGTATCGCATGAAGGTTGAGCCGAATCAGGGCGTGGCCAGTGTGAGCCGTCAGTTAAAACAAGATGATGTTATTTACAATCGTGAAATTTTCTTAGTTACGGCTTACGCTTTGGGCATTCAGAATAAAGTGCATGTGGGCAGTTACAGGCTGCCTAAGAAAGTATCGATGTGGCAGATTTTACGCCGTTTACAAGGTGCATCTCCTGATACGATTACTGTGCGCATCCCTGAGGGGGCAAATTTGGCTTTGGTGCGCAGTATTATTAACAATCAAGATGATTTAAAGCACGATACCCGAGGACTTTCTGAGTCGGCATTGTTGCAAAAAATTGATCCGGGCACTGAGTTAACCGATGCAGAGGGTTTGTTCTTTCCTGATAGTTATGATGTGGATGCGGGCAGCAGTGATTTGGCTTTGTATACGGCTGCTTACCAAAAAATGCAAAAAGAACTGGGCATTGCATGGGAAGAGCGACAAGATGGCTTGCCTTATAAAAATCCGTATGAAATGTTGATTATGGCCAGTTTGATTGAAAAAGAAACTGGTCATGAGAATGACCGTAAGCATGTGGCTGCGGTGTTTGTGAACCGCTTGGCCATCGGTATGCGCTTGCAAACAGATCCAACGGTAATTTATGGCATGGGCCCGAATTTTAAAGGTAAGATTCGTCGTGCAGATTTGCGTCGTGATACACCGTATAATACTTATACGCGAGCAGGGCTGACACCAACACCGATTGCGATGCCAAGTAAGGCTGCTTTAGAAGCAGCAGGACATCCTTCAAGTGAGAAATATTTGTATTTTGTTTCTCGCATGGACAGTACCGGTTTGAGTCAGTTTAGCCATAATTTGGACGAACACAATGCAGCAGTTCGTCAGTATATTTTGAAAAGAAAGTAGGCAGTAGCAATGCAAGGACAATTCATAAGTTTGGATGGGATCGATGGTTCAGGTAAAACCACTCATTTGAATACCATTCGTAATTGGTTTGAAAAAAAAGGCATTGCAGTATTGTTTACCCGTGAGCCTGGTGGAACGCCTTTGGGTGAAAAGCTGCGAGCCATGCTCTTGGATAAAGACACGCAAGTGAGCATTGAAACCGAAGCATTACTGATGTTTGCCGCGCGTCAGCAGCACATTCAAGATGTTATTCAACCAGCATTGGCCAATGGCATTTGTGTGGTGAGTGATCGCTTTACCGATGCCAGTTTTGCTTACCAAGGTGGTGGTCGCGGTTTGCCTTTGCAAAAGATTGCGCAATTAGAAAACTGGGTACAAGGGGATTTCCATCCGCAGTTAACCATTTTGTTAGATGTGCCATTGGCAGTGTCGATTGAGCGCATTGAGCGCAGTCGTGATAAAGACCGTTTTGAAGAAGAAAAAGTGGCTTTTTTTGAGCGAGTACAACAAACCTATCATGATTTGGCAGCACAAAATCCAGCACGCTACCGCTTGATTAATAGCCATCAAGATTTGGAGTTGGTTAAGGCTCAAATTGAAGCTGTCTTGGATGCTTGGTGGATTCAATACCAAGAAAGTTTGGCATGATTTATCCATGGCACGAACCTGCTTGGCAGCAAGTTACGCACAATTGGCAGCAATTGTCTCAAGCCTATTTGCTAACAGGTAAAGCCAATACAGGCAAAGTGGCTTTTGCGAGGCATTTTGCCAATGCGTTATTGTGCGAAAATCTCAGTGCCAGCCATGAAGCCTGTGGGCAATGTCCATCATGCCATTTGCTCAAACAAGGCTCGCACCCAGATTTATTGAATATTGGTGTTTTTGAAGAAGAAGCCAGCGATAAAAGCAGCAAGAAATTGGCACAAATTAAAGTCGATGCCATTCGAAGCGTGATTGATTTTGCACAGTTAAGCAGTTACCGTGGTCGGCGTCGGGTGATTTTGATTGAGCCTGCTGAAGCCATGAACATACAGGCTGCCAATGCTTTATTAAAAATATTAGAAGAGCCACCCAGTTCTGTGATTTTGTTATTGGTTGCGGAGCAAAAAGACAAAGTCTTACCGACGATTAAAAGCCGTTGTCGTCAATTACCATTGCCAGCACCAACGCAGCAAGAGTCACTGGTTTATTTGCAACAAGCCGGCATTCACGATGCCGAAAGTCTGTTGGCCTTTCACAGTGGTGCGCCTTTGTTCACACTTGAGCCAGAACAAGACCCGTTTCGCGAAGATATGATTGCCGCATTAGCGCAACCTCGTTTATTATGGGTCTTGGAATTTGCACAAAAATTTGATCAAAAAAAATGGGCTTTGGCCGTTTTTTTGGATTGGATGAATAAATGGTTGTTGGATATTTTGATGGCACAGCAAAACTTGTCACCACAATATTATCCACAACAAGAAAATACATTACAAAAAATAGCGGAAAAAGTCGATTCGATAACGGTATTTGCATTGGTTGATAAACTTAAAGCCTTACAGCCTTTTGGTTACCATACCTTAAATGTAAAACTGCAATTAGAAGCCATTTTATTGGATTATCTGTCGATGATGTCCCGAAAAAAAGGATCTTAAAGCATGTCAAATAAAAGACTTGAAATCCCATCGAAGATGATGACTTTGCATTTAACTGAGCGCACCAGCTTATACAATGCATACATGAGTTTTTTCCCTGATGGTGGCGTGTTTGTCCCTACCGATGAAAAATTCGATATGGGTGAAGAAGTATTATTGGTATTGGAGTTAATGGAGTTGGCAGACAAACTGCCGATTAAAACTCGCGTTGCTTGGAAGTCTCCTGTGGCCAAAGGCAATCGTCCACAAGGCATTGGCTTGGTATTTCAGGCATCAGACATTGGCAAACGCGCAAAAGCTTTGATTGAAAACAACCTAGCGGGCTTGATGGACCACCCGCGACCTAACTATACGATGTAAGAGCATGTTAATCGATTCACATTGTCATTTGAATTTCCCCGAATTACAAGATAGGCTGCCTGAAGTATTGGCAAATATGGCTGCTGCTGATGTTAAGCAGGCATTGGCCATTAGTGTGAGCATGGAAACCTACCAAGAGGTTTTTAAGCTTGCGGATGAAAATGAAAATATTTACACAACAGTGGGTGTTCATCCCGATCGCGAAGATGTGATTGAGATGAGTACTGAGTTTTTGGTTCAAGAAGCCAAACACCCCAAAGTCGTGGGTATTGGTGAAACAGGTTTGGACTACCATTGGTGTAAAGGTGATTTAACGTGGCAGCATGAGCGTTTTAGAAGCCATATTCGAGCCAGTAATGAAGCAGGCTTGCCCATCATTATTCATACACGTGATGCAGCTGCAGACACGTTGAAAATTTTGGCAGAAGAGAAAATTGAACAAGGCGTGATTCATTGCTTTACTGAAGATACCGACTTTGCCAAAGCATGTTTGGATTTGGGTTTGTATATTTCTTTTTCTGGCATCGTGACCTTTAAAAATGCTGCTGAAATTCAGGCAGCGGCTAAATACATACCAGAAGATCGCTATTTGGTTGAGACCGATGCACCATTCTTGGCGCCGGTTCCTAAGCGCGGTAAAACCAATGAACCTGCTTATGTTAAACACACTGCAGAATTTCTGGCACAATTGCGCGGGGTAGAGTTTGCGACTTTGGCACAGCAAAGTACAGAAAACTTTTACCGTTTATTCTCTAAAGTACCACGATATATGGATACCAAAGCACAATGACTTGCAAAATGACATGGACAGTATTGGGTTGTGGCAGCTCGTCTGGTACGCCTGTTATTGGTTGTGATTGTTTGGTTTGTCAAAGTGGATTGCCGCAGAATACGCGCAGTCGATGCAGTGCTCATATTCAAATAGACGATGTTTCTATTGTAATTGATACTGGGCCTGACTTTCGCATGCAAGCTTTGCGAGAGCAGATTCAAAATATCGATGCTGTTTTGTATACCCATCCGCATGCAGATCATTTGAATGGAATTGATGATTTGCGTGCGTTTTGTTTTCGACAAAAAAAAGCATTACCGATTTATGGCAATGCCTTTACCATTGCCAATATCAGCGAGCGCTTTGATTATGCTTTTGGTGAGGTGAATGAATATTGGAATCGCCCTGTCTTAAGTGCACATACCCAAGATTTTGGCCGCTTTGATGTGGCAGGTATCCAAGTTCAGATGTTTGATGTGCCTCATGGGCGCTGGCGCTGTTCTGCTTATCGCATTGGTAATGTGGCTTGGTTAACCGATTTGAATGATATTTCAGATCAGGTTATTGCCCAATTGCAAGGCTTGGATTATTTGTTTTTAGATTGTTTGATGGATGCAGCTTACCCCAGTCATTTAAGCGTAGAACAAACCTTTTCTTTTGCCAAAAAAATGGGTGCCAAACAAACGTATTTGATTCACATGACCCATTCTTTGGGGTATGAAGAACTCATGGCAAGGTGTCCTGAAAACGTGGCGGTAGCGTATGATGGCTTAAAAGTTGTCAGCCAATACCAACCATAAAAAAAGCCCAAACTGGGCTTTTTTTGTTTTTGTATCAATGGAATTATTCTTGAATCTGAATGCTGCCACTGACGGTTAGGCGAATGTCTTCTTTGCCTGGTAGCGATTCTTGTATGGGTGCAGAATCCGCTGCCATACCTGCTTTGTATCTCATGGAACTGGTTCTGAAGTTCGGCGCACCTGTGCTGCCAATATCCAAATTCACAATCTTGTATTTGCGCGCACCCAAAGACTGGGTGATATTCTGTGCACGGTCTTGGAAGCGAGCAATGGCATCTTGGGTTAATTCTTTTTCAAATGATTTGAGTTTCTTATCCGAAACGGTGTAATTCATGTTTTGTACATTGGCAACATTTTGTACGCTGGCCATCAATTGATTGGCAGCTGCAAAATTGCTGCTTTCAATTTCAATTAGCACTGACTCACGCCAGCCACGCTTAATGGTTTTGCCATTCACATAGTCGCTCATAGGATAGCCACTGCGATTGCTAATTTTACCAATAATATTTTTATCTTGTTTAATTTTAGCCAGCACTTGGTTGGTCGCTTGGGTTACGCCACTGGCAACCGCATTTCTGTCTTTGCCTTCTTGTTGAATGTTCAAAGTGATGCGCACCAAATCACTTTCTAAAGACTGACTAACTGACTCAGAAAGGCTAACCACATTGTAGTTTAAGGATTCAGCCATCGCACTGGGGATGCTGGCCAATAATAAGGAACTGCTTAAAGCACAAGCCAATACTAATTTTTTCATTTTATATCTTTCATTCTGTATTAAAGCGATTTTAACCAGCGTTCGCCAAAGAAGAAAATCACGATGCCCATAATCACAACGGCAATGCCAATAATTTTGGATACCGTTACAGGGTTCACTGGCATGTAGATTAAACCAAAATGATCAATCATTAAACCCATAAATAATTGGCCTAAGATAATCAGCAACAACATATTGGCCATGCCCAGTTTTGGTGCCAATAAAATACTGGAGAAGACCAAGAAAGAACCAATTAAACCACCGCTCAAACTCCACCAAGGCTGATTTGGAATCTGGGACATGGCTTGGCCTAGACTGCCTCGGCTCAAAGCCAAGAAAAACAAAGCCATGGTGCCCACAGCAAAGGAAACCAGAGCAGCGTAAATCGGTTGATTTAGCAAAGATTTGCCAAGGTGCGAGTTGATTGCGGCCTGGCTTGCCAATCCAATTCCAGCCAGTAGTGCCATTGTGGCATAAAGAAAGTACATTGTATTCATCACCAAAATGTAAAAAAGCTGCCTGTTGAATATCAGGCAGCTTGATGTTTAAAATCAGTTTTTAAACGGCTGGGCTTAAAAAGCCTTTGAGTTTTTGCAATGCTTTGGCTTCAATTTGGCGAATACGCTCAGCAGAGACATTGTACTCTGCAGCCAAATCATGCAAGGTTAGGCCACTGTCATCGGCCAGCCAACGGCTCTCAACAATGCGGCGGCTTCGATCATCCAGTTTTTCTAAGGCTTCTTGTAAGCCTTCAGTATGCAAGCTTTCCGTTGCTTTGCGTTCAATTTGCTTTAGTGGCTCAGCAGAATCATCTGCTAACCAGTCAATGGGTGCATAGCTTTCATCATCGTCATTGTCAGCAAGAATGGCAATGTCTTTGCCAGTCATGCGTTGTTCCATTTCATAGACTTCTGAAAGTTTCACACCCAAATCGTCTGCGATGGCTTGGGCTTCTTTTTCGCCCAATGCATTTAAACTTTTGCGCATGCTGCGTAAATTAAAGAATAATTTGCGTTGTGGCTTGGTGGTCGCAATGCGAACCAAGCGCCAGTTGCGCAAAATAAATTCGTGCATTTCTGCTTTAATCCAATGGACGGCAAACGAAAATAAACGTACGCCTCGGCTTGGCTCAAAGCGTTTTACTGCTTTCATTAAGCCAATATTGCCTTCTTGGATTAAGTCGGCTTGGTTCAAACCATAGCCTTCATAACCACGTGCAATCGATGCAACTACGCGCAAATGAGAAAGAATTAATTGTTTTGCAGCTTCTAAATCACCTTCTGAAGCATGGCGTTCTGCCAATTCTTTTTCTTCTTCTGCGCTAAGCATAGGAATGCTGTTTACTGTATGAATGTACTGTTCTAAGCTACCATTGCCACTGGGAACTGGTAGTGTGAAAGTTTGACTCATATAGCAATCCTTATATCAGTTGATAGAGTTCTCTTGCATTTAAATCTTTTTGGTAAAGCTTAAATTTTGAGAAACATTAATTTACCACAAATACCACAGAATCAGAAGCAATAAAGTGATAATTTGTGTAAATCCCGACAAAATTTGTCGGGTATTGTTTTTTGCTATTTTAATGTTGCAAATAAATAGAATAATCAAACAGATATTTTGGCGTAAATGGCTGTCTTAAGCCCTAAATTCGAAGGCATTTCATCATCTGCTGAGCATCTGTATTCGTATTGTCACTGAAAAAATAGTATTTTTATTGGCCGGTTGAAGTCATGTTATTGGCATCAATTTCAAGGCTTATCATGCAGATGGTATGAAATAAAGACGGATTTTTTGCTTGCTATTTTCATTTTGTGGCATCTTGGTTGTACTGGGCTTGTGTATTTTGTTATTCAGCATGGTAGTGCATTGACATGACAGTATTGTGATTGTGCTTTGCGTTTGTAAATGAAAAACGAAGTTGTTTGGATGAGTATGTTGCAAGATATGAATCTGAATAGTGCCAGTGCATTAAGATGCCCAGTCAGTATGGATGCTAACTGGGCATGTCTTGATGCAAGATGAACGCTAAGATTCTGTTGCTTTAAATAGCTTGCTGGGTATTAAGAAGGCATGAGTTATTCAGGTCTTCGGGTTTTGTGTTTGCAAAACAGGCTGTATGAATACAAAGCCAACAATACCGACAAAAAGACATATGCCAAAGGCCAGCTACTGCCCATTTTCATGTACGGTGTTTCACCTTGATAGCCTGCAATGGTGCCGGTTAAGACCATGGCGACATCGCGTGGGGCTAGGGCGTCAATTTTGCCATTGGGAGCAATGATGGCAGTTTGTCCTGTGTTGGTGGCTCGTACCATGTAGCGACCCAATTCTAAGGCCCTAGCTTGGGATTGCTGTAAATGCAAATCCATGGCAGCAGAGTTGCCGTACCATGCCATATTGCTTACATTGGCTAATAGCGATGCATTTTTGGCTGAATCAATCAACTCATCTCCAAAGCCATCTTCATAGCAGATATTAAAAGCCACTTTTTGATTGCCTAATACCAGTGGTTTTTGGTTCTCTCCGCCAGCATGAAATCCTGATAGGGGCATGTTCATGGCTTGGTAGAGCCAGCCGGTTAGACTGGGCAGGGGGATGTACTCGCCAAATGGCACTAAGTGGTTTTTAGAATAGGTAGGCAAGTCTTGTATTTCTAAAGGTTCGATTTTGCTTAAATCGACCTTATCCAGACTGATCACCGAGTTTAAATAGTTTTCACCATCGTTGGTAAATTGTGGAATGCCAATGGCCAAAGACATGTTCTTGCGTTGAGCACTGTTGGCAAATTGATTCAATGTTCCGACAGGCAGCCATTGTTTCATGCTAGGTAGAGCTGTCTCAGGCAAAATCATGATATCAGCCTCCGTATTTTCAACCTGTTGCCAATAGCGCTCAATGGTGGGTTCTATTTGCTCTTCATTCCATTTTAAAACCTGCTCAATATTGCCTTGTGCTAAGGCAACTTCTGCCAGAGAGCCGTCAGGAGTGGTAAAGACAATGCTTTGTAAATGAAAACCCACTGCATACAATACGGCAGTTGCACAAACGGCAACGACGCCGTTGCGAAAGTCACGGCTTAAAAAAGCATAGCTTAGCCAAGATGCAACACAAGCAACGCTTAAGGTTACAAGATTGATGCCGCCAACGGGTGCAAAGCCCGCCAGTGGTGATTCTGCAATTTGAGAATAGCCCAAAGCACCCCAACCAAACCCTGTTAATGCGCGTTCGCGAATGAATTCAGACAAGGTCCAAAGCAAAGGCAAAACCACGATCAAGCGCCAAGCCAAATTCAACTTGAACTTTTCCAGTAACCAAAATGTGATGGCAGGGTAGATGGCCAAATAAGCTGGTAGTAAGAAAGTTAAAGGCAATGCATACAGTTGTGGCAAGCCTGAAACATCATGAAGTGCGATATTAATCCAATAACACTGAGCACTGTATGCCAATAAGCCCCAAACATAGGCAATGCCAATTTTGTTTTTTGGGCAAAGGCTAATGGTGGTAAAAAGCACCATCAATAAAATGGGCATTAGCCAAAACAAACGATAAGGGGCGAAAGTGAATGGTGTTAGCAACGCGCTGATGGTAATCAACGGCCACACAAACCATCGTTTTTGCCAGATGGGGTGATTTTGCCAAGTACTAGAGAGCATGAAACACACTCCAAAAAATGAAAAAGAGAAAGACAGTATATCGGAAAACAAAAGGCTGCCTGAAAAGGCAGCCTTAAGTGGTATGGTTTTTAATTTTTGGCTGGCGTGACCATTAAAGTATGGACACGGCGGCTATCCGCACGAGCAACCGTAAATGTTTGTTTGTTTAGGATGATTTTCTCGCCACGCTCAGGCAAGTGACCGAAGGCTTGTACTACCAATCCACCGATGGTGTCGGCTTCTTCATCACTAAATGAGGTGCCAAAGTACTCGTTAAAGTCATCAATTTCAGTGGTGGCATCAACACGGAATCGCTCTGGGTTGATGGCGAAAATATTGTCGCTGTTGTCATCTAAATCGAATTCATCTTCAATGTCACCAATGATTTGTTCCAAGACATCTTCAAATGTGACCAAGCCAGAAACACCACCATACTCATCAACAACAATGGCCATGTGGGTTTTGTTGGCACGAAAATCCTTGAGAAGATTTTTAAGCGACTTGCTTTCTGGAATGAAAACAGCAGGGCGCAACAATTGCTTAAGCTGAAAATGTTCAGGTTGGGCAAAGTAGCGCAGTAAATCTTTGGCATGCAAAATGCCCAAAATTTCATCTTTGTCCTCGCCAATGACAGGAAAACGAGAATGTGCCGTTTCCATGACATAAGCGACGATGCGCTCAATCGAATCATTGATTTTAATGACATCCATTTGGCTGCGCGTAATCATCACATCACGCACTTCTTCTTCATCAAAATCCAGGACATTTTCCAATAAGGCCAATGTGTCTGCAGGCAAAACCTCTCGATTGGCTGCTGCTCGTAAAACGTGCAATACATCTTCGGGTGTATCAGGCGTATCGCCGGATAGGCGATTGAGCATTCTTTCAAAAAAATTGGGCATCTTCGACGAACTGTCGTCCATGGTGTTATTGTTCCTTAACTAGATAGGGATTGTTGTATCCTAACTGATACAACAGCTTGATTTCAAGTGATTCCATTGTTTGTGCTTCATTCTGTTCAATGTGATCATATCCCATTAAATGCAGTGTGCCATGAATCAGCAAATGGGCATAATGTTCTTGAACAGATTTTCCTTGCTCAATGGCTTCTTTTTCAACCACTTGTGGGCAAATAATCAAGTCACCTTGTAAGGTTGGGATAGCCGAATCTGCAAAGGGATTAAAGTTTTCGCCTTCGTTCAGGGCGAAACTTAAAATATTGGTGGCGTAATCTTTGTCACGGTATTGGGCATTGTATTGGCGTGCTTGATCTTCATCATAAAACAGCACTGAAATTTCAGCGCGGCGATAGTGGTCTTTAAGCGCATGCCAAATCCATTGGCGGCATTGTTGTTCTGAGGGTGTGGTGCTGCTACAGCTGTGGTTTTCCATCCACAACTGTAGGCGTTCACGTTGAATTTTTAAAAAGGGAAAACGTTTTGCTTGTTTCATGGGTTTACTGCGAATCCTTTGCTGCTTTTTTAGCTTGGTATTGTGCTTCTTTTAAGGTGTCTTGCAATTCGTAAGCATCGACAATTTTCTGTACCAATGGGTGGCGAACCACGTCCTCACTGGTGAACTGGTGAAAATGCAAGCCATCCACATTTTTTAAAATACTCGATGCTTCTGTTAAACCGCTGGTCACATGGCGAGGTAAGTCAATTTGACTTAAGTCACCCGTAATCACTGTTTTTGAACCAAAGCCAATACGAGTTAAGAACATTTTCATTTGTTCTGGGGTGGTGTTTTGTGCTTCATCTAAAATAATATAAGCTGAATTTAAAGTGCGGCCGCGCATGTAAGCCAATGGTGCAATTTCAATCAAACCTTTTTCTTGCAATCGAGCCAAGCGCTCAGTACCCATTAAATCGTTCAGGGCATCAAATAAAGGACGCAAATAAGGGTCAACTTTTTGTTGCAAATCTCCTGGTAAAAATCCCAGTTTTTCACCAGCTTCCACCGCAGGGCGAACCAATACGATGCGATCGACTAAGTGGCGCTCCATGGCATCTACCGCAGCGGCAACTGCCAAATATGTCTTGCCCGTACCAGCCGGGCCCAAACCAAACACAACATCATGTTGCAACAGTGCGCGAATGTAATTGCTTTGGCGCGGTGTTCTGCCTCCAATATAACCTCTGCGTGTGCGCAATTGTGCGCCGTGGGCATAATCAGCATCATCTAACTGGCGTACAGCAACATTGCTTTGCATTTCAATCATGGTTTTTTTGTCCTTAGCGGAAATGATGGCTAACCGAATATCGGTAGGCTCAATATCACGTTGATTGGCCAGATGCAGTAAATCTTCAAGCGCTTCTTTGGCACTTAAAGCGGCATCGCCTGTGAGTTTAAATTGATTGTCATTGCGTTGAATTTTGACTGAGAAAACCGAACTTAAATCGTGCAAATTGGCATCAAGAGGGCCACAAAGGCGTTGTAAAGTAAAATTATTAACTTCAGGTGTGAAAATGTGAGGCACGTGAGCCATAGACCTTTTCCAATAAGTAACTGAATAAACAGTATATACAAACCATTACTTTAAAAGTAACAGAGCCATTTTAGCATAGCTGTTTTGTCTTTCGCCAGTTGTTCACTGGCTGTAAAGTTTAACAGCGAATTGCGGGCAGGACGAAGGGTAACGTGAATCAAGATGTTTCTATCAATGGATTGTACTGAGCAATCATGAAACAAATATTTCAGTTCCATATTTAATATTAAATCAGCATGAAAGCCTTGTCCAGTATTAAAAATTTGAAATTTATTCAGTATTTATATGGGGTATTGTGGCTGTTTTTTAAGAATGATATTGGTTTATTTTGCTTGGAATCTTGGCTGAATTTCATCGGCGGTTAACAGAAAAAGGTGGCAGTAATGTCTTTGATGAATGTGGCAATTTAGAATAGAATGTATGCTGAGATTAATTTACATTTTGAAAGTGGAACAATCCTAATGAAGCAATATTTGGATTTGGTGCAGCATGTCTTGGAACATGGTACAGACAAAGGCGATAGAACAGGCACGGGTACGCGCTCGGTGTTTGGTTATCAAATGCGATACGACTTAAGCCAAGGCTTCCCTGTGTTGACCACCAAGAAGTTGCATTTGCGTTCTATTATTCATGAACTGTTGTGGTTTTTAAAAGGCGACACCAATATCGCCTATTTAAAAGATAACGAAGTGCGTATTTGGGACGAGTGGGCAGATGAGAATGGCGATTTGGGCCCCGTTTATGGCTACCAATGGCGCTCTTGGCCAGCTTATGATGGCTCGCATATTGACCAAATTGCCAATGTGGTTAATCAAATTAAAAACAACCCCAATTCACGACGCTTAATGGTTTCAGCTTGGAACCCTGCATTGGTTGATGAAATGGCCTTGCCGCCTTGCCATGCTTTGTTTCAGTTTTATGTGGCCGATGGCAAGCTGTCTTGCCAGCTTTACCAAAGAAGTGCTGATATTTTCTTGGGTGTGCCTTTTAATATTGCCAGCTATGCTTTGTTAACCATGATGGTGGCACAGGTTTGTGGTTTGGAAGTGGGCGATTTTGTGCACACACTAGGCGATGCCCATTTGTATAGCAACCACTTTGAGCAAGCGAATTTGCAATTAACCCGCACGCCGAAAGCGTTGCCAACGATGAAAATCAATCCGGCTGTGGATAATTTGTTTGACTTTGTGTTTGAGGATTTTGAGCTCCTTGATTACAACCCAGATGCCCATATTAAAGCGGCAGTTGCAGTGTAACTTTTGCGTAAGGAAAACAGATGTTAATCACGATTGTTGTTGCTGTTGCCAATGAAAATGGCATTGGTTTTGAAAATGGCATGCCTTGGCATTTGCCTGAAGATTTTGCTTTTTTTAAAAGTTATACCACTGGTAAACCTTGTATCATGGGGAGAAAAACTTGGGAATCCTTGCCTAAGCGCCCATTACCGAATCGTCCCAATATTGTGATTACGAACAATCCGCTGTATCAGCCAGAAGGTGGAGCGATTGTTTGGACGAACTTAGAAGCGGGTTTGGCTGCTTTTGATGAAGAACCAGAAGTGATTATCATGGGTGGTGCTCAAATTTATGAGCAAGCCATGCAAATAGCAACAGACATTCGTTTAACTGAGATTCAATTGGATGTAAAAGCAGATGCCCATTTTCCCAGGATTGATTTGAATGTCTGGAAAGAAGTATCACGTGAGTCGCATGTTTCAGATAAAGGCATTGCTTTTGATTTTGTGCATTATCAGCGCAAAGTGAGCCAATAACGCATCACATTACATTTAAAATGAAAAAAGCCCAGTGATGCTGGGCTTTTTTATTGTTTCAGGCTGCCATGTGTTAGTGACAAGAATAATCCACTTCGGCACAAGGTTTTACGAAATATGCATCAATGTCATCTTCAGTGATGTGTTCTGCCATATGTTGCCAGCGTGGTTGGTTGTCTTTGTCCACCAAAAGGGCACGAACCCCCTCTTTGAAATCTGCGCGAGCACAGCAATTCATTGACACAATCAGTTCTGTTTCCAAGCACGTACTCACCGATGCACCGCGTAAACGTCGTGCCATTTCAAAGGTAATGGCACGACTAGATGGGCTGCTGCTGATGAAGTTTTCTTGCGCTTGGCTAAGCCAAGCATTGTTCGTTTCAAGATTCATTATTGCATTGCCAATGGCCGCCAAGCTGCCCAAGTTCATGGTAGCTTGAATCCAGTTTAAATGGGGGGCAGCAACGCTATTGTGCAGCATGTCCACTTGGTGAAATTTGGCCAGAATGGCACTGAGAATATCGTGGTTAGTGCGAGGGGTTTTTGACCAATGGGTATTTTGCAATGAGGTCAAAATATCGGGCAATAACGAGCTGTGAATGCCATAGTCAGCCAAATCCCCCAATAAAGCATCACCTGCTTTGATGTGTGATGCGGTCAAGCCCAAAAATAAGCCCAAACGAGCAGGCATGCGATTTAAAAAATAACTACCACCTGCATCAGGGTGTAAGCCGATATGCACTTCAGGCATGGCCAAACGGCTGGTTTCGGTCACAATGCGGTGACTGGCAGCATAAGCAATGCCCAAGCCACCACCCATCACAATACCGGTTGCCCACACCATAATGGGTTTGGGATAAGTGCTGATTTGTCTGGTGAAACGGTATTCTGATTGGAAAAAATGCTGTACATCGGCATTGTAATTGAGTGTTTCGGCATCCTGGTAGCTGCTTTCGAGCAAGCTGCGAAGTGCCCTAACATCACCACCTGCACAAAATGCTTTTTCGCCAGCCCCACGCAAAATGACCATGGCGATGCTAGGATCATTTTGCCAGTCGATCAAAAGTGCACTGATGACTTCAATCATGTGAATGTTTTGGGCATTAAGCGCCTTGGGGTGGTTGAGTGTGATTTGTCCAATGTATTGGTTGTTTGTCGTTGGAAATAAAGTGCTTAACACAAGTTCTTGCATGTCCATCCTCTATCTTATCAACTTGTTATTTTGTTTGTGGTTTGAGTGTTACTGCTTTGATACCACGCAGTGCGTTGCTTAAAACAATCTCATCTGCGCTTAAAAGCATGGCTTTATTAATGTATTTTTCCATGACTTTGTCAATACCCAAATGGGTTTTTGGCTTGCTCATGATTTCTTGGCGCATCACACCATTGAGAATATCCAAGTCCAAAGGTGGTGTTGACCATGTTGAACCATGGCGCAGAAAAACATTGCTGCGAGCACCTTCGAGTAAATCACCATTTTGATTGAAGAAGAGGGCGTCGAAAGCTTGTTCTTGCTCAGCTTGTTGCCATGCTTGGTCAAAAATAGTACGCAAATTGGTTTTGTAACGGCGCAGCAAATTGTGGTTGTTTAAGGCGGTATTGGCAATGCAAACATATTGAAGTTCAGGCGCTACTTCTTTGAATGTGTGGCAGCTGATGTCCAATTTGCTATTGCTTTGTAAGCTGATTTTGACGCGATAGCTAAGCTGATTGTCCAGTGTGCTTAATGCTTGGTTCCAAGCCAAATCCAGCGCTTCGCCACTTAAATGAAAGTTCAAATCACTGGCCGATTGTAGCAAGCGAGCACGGTGTAGTGGCCACAAAGGCGCTTGTTGCTGAGTGACTTTGATGGTTTCAATCAGCTCAAAATCAGGTTCAATGCGTTTTAGAAACTGGCTTTTCCAACCACATTCTTGGTATTCCAGCTCGGCATTACTGTCAATGACAATGCCAGAGCCTACCCCCATGATGCCGTTGAACTGTGAGGATTGTTCTGCTGTTTCTTGGAGAATCAAGCTGCGAATCACCACGTTCAGTTTTCCATAAAAACCCAAACCAGTTTCACAAGGCTCAATGAAACCAACGCTGCCAGTGTAAATGCCACGGGAAGTCTTTTCCAATTGCTGAATCAAATGCATGGCATAACGCTTGGGTGCGCCTGTGATTGAACCGCATGGAAAGGCAGCCTGTAAGATTTGGCTTAATGAGGTGTTATCCTGAATCTTGGCATTGATTTTGGTGGTCATTTGCCAGACTGAGCCATAGGCATTGACGCTAAATGGCTCCGGTACGCAAATGCCACCAACAGTGGCAATCTTGCCCAAATCGTTGCGCAGTAAATCCACAATCATGATGTTTTCTGCTCGGTTTTTTGGGTCATTCTTTAGTTCAACCGCCCGTTGCTCATCTTTGCCATCGAATAAAATGGGCGCAGTGCCTTTCATGGGTTCTGTGCTAATCACACCATCGGCTTGGATGTCCAAAAACAGTTCAGGTGAAAAGCCCAAATGCCATTGTTCGTGGTCTTTTCCCACAGGCAGGTGAGCCAATACGCCATAAGGGACAGCTTGTTTTTTGCGCAATTTTTGGTACAGGGTAATGGGGTTGCCATAGGCTTCAAAATGCAAACGGGTGGTGTAATTGATTTGGTAAACTTCACCACGAGAGATGGCATCCTGAACTGATTGGACGTCTTGCAAATAGTCTGCTTTTTCAGTATCCAAGCGCAAATTGGCCAAGCCAGCAGGCAGTGTTTCTTGGGGTATTAAATGGTCTAAAGCGGTTTGGCAGTTTTCTTGACCCAAAATAATGTCTTGTTTGGCAAACCAAAAGATATGCAATTGGTGTTGGTCTTGGTTTTGAGAGTGCAACGGCAAACCCAGTAATGGGGTTGCAAAGTCGTAATCAATAAAAAAAACGGCGTGCCAGTGCTGTTTCCAGCCTTGTTCTAATGCGCCATCAATGGCTTGAATCTCATCTGCAACAAAAGTTTGCTGCAACATGAGGTGTTGATAGTGGCGCATGGTTTGAGCGCAAGCATCATCTAAGCAAACAAAAAAAGAAGAAAGATTACCCACAATACAGCCCATTTCAAAAACCAATAAAGAGCGGACATTATCCTGATTTGTACTGTGCTTGTCATGGCTGTTGTTTGCTATTTTAATGATAAATTCATTATAATATGCCATTGAATTTAACTGGGAATCTGAGAAGGATGAAACAACAAACTGGCATCCTGAAGCAATGGCACGATGAACGAGGTTTTGGTTTCATTGACAGTGACATAGGTGATGTATTTGTTCACATAAGTGCTATCCGTGGCGATAGACGTCCTTTGGTAGGGGATCGTGTGGTTTTCATTGCAGATGCTGATGAAAATGGCCGTGTCTTCGCCAGCTTTATGCGAATGCAGGCGTTGGGTGTGGATGATGAAGGGATTCGGATAAAAGCACCAGAAAAAAACAGGCCAAGATCAAGCCAGACCCATACTAGACGACCAAGAAAGACATACCGCCGTGGTAGTACGGCTCTTTGGCAATATGCATTTTTTTTAATTGCTATGGTCATTTGCGTACAAGGCATTTGCTTGGCCTATGATTGGTATGGTTGGTGGTGGCTACCTGTGCTTTATGCTGGCATGAGTGTGATTGGCTTTTTTCAGTACTGGTTGGATAAATACCGTGCCAGTCACGGGCAGTCATACCACCGTTTGTCAGAGCGAAGCTTGCATTGGGTAGAATTTCTAGGTGGCTGGATGGGGGCGTTTATTGCACAGCAAGTTTTTCGCCATAAGACCAAAAAAGGCACATACCAATTTACATACTGGCTGATTGTGTTATTGCACACAGCCTTTTGGGCCGATTACTACTATTGGAACGGGAAAACTATTATTTGGCTTTACAGCTGGGTTGTGGTTTTGTTCTTTTCTTTAAAAAATATGCAAGGATAATGCAAAGAGTCGTAGCTTGTCATAAAATAGTATTGATGAAGATGCTATGGTTATGGGTTTTTTGTATTAGATGCTTGATCAGGCATAAAAATTTCACTATCTAAGGGGTTAAAATATGGACATGAAAGCAAAAGAACACGAAGAATTGAATATTGAGGTTCGTGTCGAAGAAACCCAGAAAAAAGACAGTTCAGAGCAAGGTTTTGATAAGAGTTTGTTACCTGCCGTTCCAGAAGAAATCATGCACTATGCTGACTATATGTATTCAGACAGCTCAAGCTATACACCACTTCCTGAATCCTATCCGTACCGAACCCGTATGCCACGCAGTGTATATGAAAAAGAAAAACGCAAATTGCAAATTGAATTGTTAAAAGTGCAAAGTTGGGTGCGTGAAACAGGGCAAAAAATTGTTTGCTTGTTTGAAGGCCGAGATGCAGCAGGCAAGGGTGGTACGATTAAGCGCTTTATGGAGCATTTAAATCCCCGTGGTGCGCGAGTGGTTGCATTAGAAAAACCCAGCGATGTTGAGCGTGGCCAATGGTATTTTCAACGTTATATTTATGAATTGCCCACGGCTGGTGAAATCGTGTTTTTTGATCGCTCGTGGTATAACCGTGCTGGTGTTGAAAAAGTCATGGGCTTTTGTCAGCCACATGAGTATTTGCAATTTATGCGCCAAACGCCTGAATTAGAACGCATGTTGGTGAACAGCGGTGTGCATTTGTTTAAGTATTGGTTCTCTGTGAGCCGAGAAGAACAGTTACGCCGATTTGTGTCGCGCCGAGATGATCCATTAAAGCATTGGAAATTATCACCAATTGATATTCAATCATTGGATCGTTGGGATGATTATACCGATGCTAAAAATCAAATGTTTTTTCATACCCATACCGGCGATGCACCTTGGGCTGTGATTAAATCAGATGACAAAAAGCGTGCCCGTTTGAATTGTATGCGCCACTTTTTGTCCAGCTTGGATTATCCAGATAAAGACGTCGCTTTGGTGGGTGTTGCTGATCCGTTGATTGTGAATACACCAAATCCACAATTTAAAGGTGAGGCATCTTCGACTGGGTTTGATTAAATTTAAATAATGACTACAAGGGAAAAATGGATGAATATAAAACACACGATGGCTGTTTTATTGGTGAGCAGTTTTGCTGCCAATGTTGCATTGGCAGACAGCTGTAAGACAAAAGATGTGAAACCCCAAGATGTACAACAAGGTGTGAAAGCATCGTCTTATTTGGAAGGCTTCTTAAATAAAACCGGTGCTAAAGTGGTTTTAATTGGGCGTGAAGGCCAAGATTTAAGCAAATACAACATGAAGTTTTCTCACATTGGTTTTGCTGTTAAAGATGCCAAGAACCAGCAATGGTCGGTTTACCATGAGTTAAATTCGTGTCCAAAAGACAAGTCAGGTTTGTTCAAAGAAGGCTTAGGGATGTTCTTCTTGGATGACCCAGCATCGTATCAGGCTGCCTATGTGGTGCCTAACAAGCAAATTCAAGACAAATTGTATTCTGTTTTAACTGCGCCTAACTTGCCAATGCATGAAGAAAATTACAGCTTGGTGGCGTATCCTTTTTCA
This sequence comes from Neisseriaceae bacterium, assembly GCA_030146285.1. Taxonomy (GTDB): domain Bacteria; phylum Pseudomonadota; class Gammaproteobacteria; order Burkholderiales; family Neisseriaceae; genus JASLFS01. The sequence continues at coordinate 19,416 of JASLBZ010000091.1, forward strand.
GTAAAGCGCCAAAACAGTAATGGTTGGATTTTAGAAACCTTCAGTGTTGCTGCTGCAGATTATCCCTTGTATAGTCGCACTGATGCGCAGCAATGGTTGGTGAAACAAGATTACCAGCCTTCTAGTATGAAAGTGAGCGGTGCTAAACAATTGTTTGCTAGCTTATTTATTTCCAATGTCACATTAAAAGATCATCCGCAAGAAGACACGTCTAAAGGGGTGATTAAAATGAACAGTGGTGATTCTGTATTGCGTTTTGCCAGCCGTTTTCGTGACGCTGACTACCAATGCCCTGTGACGCAATTGGAAAAAGGCATTTGCACGATTACCCCATAAATTCATTCAGTTGAAATTCATTTGTATTTAAGTGAATAAAAGAGGGACAACATGCGTAAAAAAACAGTCATGGGTTTTATTGTTGCAGCTGGCTTTGCTCTGAGCCTAAGTCCTACGGCTATGGCTTTGAACCCTTCACAAGCCTCTGCAGCAGGAAGTGTTATTGGCAGTGCTATTGTCTTGTCTCCTTTGTGGGCGCCTTTTTATGGCTCAGTACAGGTGATTGAGGATTCGCAATACACAGATGTTGAAAAAGATGCTGCTAAATACACAGTCAAAGATCAATATGGCAAGCAGCAAACCCTGTATGTTCCTCGTGAAGTGGAGCATCGCGTGAATATTCGTCATGGTGACCAAATTGATTTGGAGCCTGATGGTGTTGGGGTTTTAATGAAAAAATCAGGTGAGCCAGCCTATTATTTTATTCCAAAATCAGAAACATCGCGTCTAGGGCAGCATCGTTTAAAATAATTACCTTCAGACCGGCTATGATGTTGGTCTGATTGGCACAATATACATTATTATGGAGATTTAAATGGGACAGTTTAAAAAGGCATGTGTTGCCACATTATTAATGGCTGCATTTGCTATGCCAGTTCAAGCACAGACATTTAATGGATCAGATCGCTCAGCATTGTCTGGCTTGTATGCAGGCTCGATTATTTTAGCGCCAATTTGGTTGCCATTTATGTTGGCCTCTGAAGGCTCTGAAAAGGTTGGCCATGCATCAGATGCACGCAAAGCTGATCAAGAGAAGCGAGAAAAAGAAGCGGTTAAACTCAAGGTTCGCAATAAAAAAGGCGAAACAGAAACTTTGTATTTACCAAAAGAAACCTATACCCAAATCAATGTCAAAGATGGCGATCGTGTGGACTTGGAAAATGATGCCAATGGCGTGATGTTGTTAAAAGATGGTCAGCCAACGTATTATTTTATTTTGGATGACAAAGCAGAAGTTTTGCTGCGCCAGCAACCGCTAAAAACCAAGTAAAGTATTTAGATGAAAAAACACCCATTGGGGTGTTTTTTTAATTTGAGCAATTGAGAATGGCTCAAAAACCAAATGATAAGTAAAAGTAAAATGGATGCCATGAACTTTAAGGTTTTAAATGAAGATTGCTTTTGGCTGCGGTGTTGGATTGCAGTGGGTTTGGAAGGTTGGCAATGCTTGGGTTAGAATGCCAATAAAAGTGATGCTAGGCATTGCGTAACTTACACACAGGCATAGGAAAAGAATTTACATGGGTGTTGCTGAAATTTTACAAAAGCGCCGCGAAGAATTGGCGCAAAAAAACACACAAGCAGGACAAGCTTATTTTGCTGAATTTGTCCAAGAAAATAATGTAACAGTGCTGTCCGAGGGTCTAGCATATCAAGTCTTGGTGGCTGGTACTGGAGAAAAAGCACTGGTGAGTGATACAGTACAATGCCATTACCATGGCTATAATGTTGCTGGAGAGGTGTTTGACAGCTCGGTTGAGCGAGGTGAGCCTGCTACTTTTCGTTTGGCTAAACTGATTGCTGCGTATCAGCAGGTGATTCCTTTGGTGAGCATGGGCAGTAAAATTAAGATTGTATCATCACATGAATTTGCTTATGGCAACGAAGCATTGAACAAGCAAATAGGACCTTGTAGTACTTTGATTTTTGAAGTGAAGTTGATGGCGATTGTGAATGCTAAATAGCATGGGCAATAAAAAAAGCGGCTAAAAAGCCGCTTTTTTTGTGCACAACTTGTAAAGAATTAAGCTTTACGAGCAGGCAATTTTTCTTTAATACGAGCTGCTTTACCAGTCAAGCCACGTAGGTAGTAAAGTTTCGCACGGCGAACATCACCACGACGTTTAACTTCAATATTCGCTACTGTAGGTGCGTGTAACTGGAATGTACGCTCAACGCCTTCACCGTTAGAAATTTTACGAACGATGAAAGAGCTGTTTAAACCGCGGTTACGACGAGCGATTACAACGCCTTCATAAGCTTGTAAACGTTCGCGAGTACCCTCTGTTACTTTTACTGATACGATAACAGTATCACCAGGCGCGAATTCAGGAATGGTTTTACCCAAGCGAGCAATTTCTTCTTGCTCTAATTGTTCGATCAAATTCATGATTGAAATCCTATCTTATTGGTTTCTCGTTCCTCTTGTATCTCTGACAAGAGTCTAGATTCCTGTTTTGTTAAAGGACGCTGATCGATTAAATCAGGTCTTCTATCTAAGGTACGCTGCAGCGATTGTTTTAAACGCCACGTTGCAATATTTTTGTGATGACCCGAGCGCAAAACATCCGGAACGGATAAGTCTTGAAACTCTATGGGACGAGTATAATGCGGGCAATCCAATAAACCGTCAGCAAATGAATCTTCCTTCGCTGATTGAGCGTCGCCTAATACGCCGTCAACCAAACGCAGCACTGCATCCATTATCATCATCGCAGGCAGTTCTCCGCCTGAAACCACAAAATCGCCCATTGATATTTCTTCATCAACGCTTGTTTGTAACAAACGTTCATCAATGCCTTCATAGCGACCGCAAAGCAGGATAAAACCATCGGTTTTGGCCAGCTCTTGAGCCTTAGCATGAGTAAACGGTTTGCCTTGTGGACTAAGATAAATAACTTTACTTGGTTGTTTACCAAGATGCTGTGCCTTAGCAAAATCAATAGCAGCCTGTAAGGGCGGTGCCATCATAATCATGCCAGGTCCGCCACCAAAGGGGCGGTCATCAATATAACCGAGTTTATTGTCTGCAAACTGTCGCGGACTGATGGCAGAGAATTGCCATAAATCTTGCTTTAATGCACGCGAAGTTACACCATACTCTGTAACACTTTGAAACATTTCAGGTAAGACGCTGATGGCTTGTATGTGCATCAGTAATCTAAACCCCAGTCCACCGTAATGGTGTTGCTCTCACGATTGACTGTATCTACAAAATGCGAAATGAACGGAATGAGTTTTTGCCCATGTTCACCCTGAACGTCTAAGACGTCATGTGCACCTGTTTCCAGTAGATTTTTAACTGTACCTAATGTCTGATCTTCGCGGTTAACCACTGACATGCCAATTAAATCCATCCAATAAAACTCATCTTCCGCAGGGGTTTCTAAGTTTTCTCGGGCGATACAAATGGTAGAGCCACGCAAAAGCATTGCTGCTTCTGGGGTGTCAATGTTGGTGAATTTGACTTGCAAAACACCATTAGCCACTTTGCCTGTTTCAATTTCAATGTCTTGCCATTGGTTGTCTTTACCAATATGCCAAACATCGTAATCTAGCAAGCCATCAACGAATTCGGTGTCAGTATGGACTTTCACCCAGCCTTTAACTCCGACGATGGCTTTGATGTAGCCCATGGCCACGAAACCTTCGGGAATGATTGGCTTATTGCGTTGATTAGATGTGTTCATTAATTAAGCAGCTACTTTGCTATCTTTAACCAATTTAGCAACAGTTTCGCTCATTTGAGCACCTTTGCTGATCCAATGGTTGATGCGTTCAGCGTCCAAACGAACACGTTCTTGTTTTTCGTTTGCAACTGGGTTGTAAAAACCGATGCGTTCAATGAAACGACCATCACGCGCCATGCGTGAGTCTTGAACTACAACGTTGTAGAATGGGCGGTGCTTAGAACCACCACGTGATAAACGGATAACGACCATTTTCTTTCCTTCAGCCTGTATGAGAAAACCGTCTATTTTAGGCTAATTATTGTTTTAAAGGCAAGCATTTACTTCGTTTAAAGTGAATTAGACGTAGTGTTTTCATTATAAAGTGGTTTTTCAACGATGTAGATGCTGTTGTCTTCGGGGTCGCGACGCATGCTAAAGCCCAGTTTTTGCATGAGTTTTGCCATGGGGGTATTGGAGACCAAAATCTCACCACGCATGAGTTTCAGCCCTTGGTGGCGCGCAACATCGAACAGTTGATTCATCAAAATACTGGCAGCACCTTGGCCTTGCCAATCATCTGCAACAGATGTGGCAAATTCGCACACTTCTAAATCAGGATCGGTGACATATCTGGCAATGCCAATCATTTTGTCACCTTTTTGAGGGTCATGATAAACCATCAACAATGCCATTTCTCGATCGTAGTCCAATAAAGTAAACCGTGCCAAAACCGATTGTGACAATTGTTTGATGCTTGACATAAAGCGGTTGTAACGGCTTTGATCGGACAAATTACGCACGTAGTCTTGCAGCATGTCGGCATCTTCTGGTCGAGAAGGGCGGATTTGTACTTGAGTGCCATTTTTTAAAGTCACATCATTTTCGAATTGATGTGGGTAGGGCATGATGGCCATATGATCGTAACGTTCTTGCTTTTTGTATTGCAAGTTCAAGACGATTTTGGTGTCAATCACCAAAGCACCTTCGTGGTTGATGAAAATCGGATTAATCTCCAACTCAGAAATCTCTGGCAACTCACAAACAATATCGGATATTTTTAATAAAATATCTTTTAGAGCTTCGCTGTTCGCACCTGGCATGGTTTTTAATTGTTGCAGTGTTTTGCCGACTTTGGTTTGGCGAATCATGTCATCAATTAAATAGTCATTCAATGGTGGTAAGGCAGAAGCCGTATCGCGTTGTATCGTTGCCGATACGCCACCAGCACCAAATGTAATCACAGGGCCAAAGATGGGGTCATGCGCTACGCTAATCATTACTTCGCGCATGTGTTTGACGTTGAGCATGGGTTGAACCGTCATGCCAAAAACATGGGCTTCTGGGCAATGTTTGGCCACATTGGCTTCGATATCACTGTAGGCTTTGCGAAGAGATTCTTCATTGGCGATATTCAGCTTAATGGCGCCCATGGCAGAGCGATCAAAAATGTCACTGGTGTCAATTTTTAGTGCCACAGGAAAGCCAACATCATGGCTGACTTTACAGGCTGCCTCTACGTCTTGTACCAAATAGGTATCATTGATATTGATGTTGAATATTTTCAACAATGCTTTGGATGCAGATTCCGATAACAAGGTTTGTTTATTGCGTTTGGCTTGTGCCAAAATTTTGTGGGCTGCTGCGTAATCGGGCTCTGCTTGTTCGGTATTCAATGGGCGCGGAGTTTGCAATAGTAACTCTTGGCTGCGGTGGTATTCGGCCAGTTTTTTAAAGACTTCCACACCATACTCGGGCGCATTGAATTGTACGCATCGAGCTTTGGTGAGCAAGGTTCGGCTTTCTTTGACTTTCTCTTCACCAAGCCAAGAAAGCATCAAAGGTTTGCTGCTTTCTCGTTGTAATTGCACCATCATTTGGGCTGTTGCCAAATGATCCGTGCCATTTTGTGGGGTAAATATCACCAGAACACCATCGATATTGTCATCATCCAAACACAGTTGAACTGCAGTTCTAAATCGAAGTGGGCTGGCATCACTTAAGATGTCCACTGGATTGCTGTGTGACCAGTTTGCTGGTAAGGAATTGTTTAACTTTTGAATGGTTTGTGCAGAAAGCTGTGCCAATGGCACGTCGATTTCTAAGGCTTTGTCTGCAGCCAAAACACCTAGACCTTTACCATTGGAAATAATCGCCAAGCGATCGCCTTTGGCGCGGTAGTTGGCAGATAAAACTTTGACAGCAGTAAACATCTGGGAAATGGATTGCACTCGTAACACACCGGCTCGGGCAAGAGCACATTCAAAAACATCGGTACTGTCAATGATTTGGCTGGCTGTGGATAAACCATTGAATGACTCGGAAAAACGCCCTGATTTAATCACCACCACAGGCTTTACACGAGCTGCTGCACGAAGTGCACTCATGAATTTTCGACCATGGTTGACTTGCTGGATATGCAATAAAATGGCTTGGGTAGAGCGGTCGTGGGTGAGGTAGTCTAGAATTTCACCAAAATCAATGTCCCAAGAAGTATCGCCCAAAGACAAAATGGTCGAGAAGCCAATTTCACGGTATTTTGCCCATTCAAGCATGGCTGTGCACAAGGCGCTAGACTGGCTAATCAAAGCCAAATTGCCAGGGAGGCTGTGGGTGCTGTAAGAACTGGCGTTTAAACCTGCCACTGGGCGAAGTAAGCCTAAAACGCTGGGGCCCAGCAAACGTACACCCAGTCTTTTGGCAAGGGCAGCCGCTTTTTGTAAGAAGGCAATGTCTTCATCGCTTTCATCTTCCATGGTTTTTAGCAAGACGATAAAAGGGATTTTGCATTTGCTGGCATCTTTGATGATGGCTTCAAATGTATTGGCCGATGTGGTCACAATGGCAACATCAACTTTTTCTTTGATTTGAGAGAGCTTGTGGCTGGTTTTGATGCCACCAACCAGATTGTGCTTTAGATTAACAGGAGTGAGCTTGCCCTTAAATTGGCTTGCCAATAAATTGGTAAAAACAATTTGTCCAATGGTGTGTTGACGATCACTCGCACCGACAACAGCGATGTGTTTGGGGTTGAATAAATCATGCAAGTAATGGGGGCGCATATCACTCCTAGATAGGCTGTTGTTGCAGCCATGAAACAATCATTATATTGATGTCATTATAACGTAGATTGTTTGGAGGATTGTTAAGTATTTGGTTTTGAGTAGGATTAAAAAAAGACAGCCTTAGCTGCCTTTTGATATCAATACGACTTTTGTATGCTTTGTAAAACAATTTCAGGTTCAAGCTGATCTGTTTGATAAGCTTTTCCTAGTTGCTGCAAAGCAACAAAACGAATCGTGCCTTGGGATACTTTTTTATCGTGTTGCATGTGAGCCAGCCATTTTTCAGTAGAAAATGGAGGCGGTGTTACAGGTAAGTGAGCTCGCTTTAGCAAAGCAATAACCCGATTGGTATCGCTTTCATTAATGTGGCCTAGTGCCTCTGATAAGCGACAAGCCATCACCATGCCGGTAGCAACAGCTTCACCATGCAGCCACACACCATAACCCATCTCGGCCTCAATGGCATGACCATAGGTGTGACCTAGATTTAACAAAGCACGACGGCCATGTTCTTTTTCATCTTCGGTCACAATGGCTGCTTTCATTTCGCAACAGGTTTGAATTGCATAGGACAATGCATTTTTGTCTTGTGCCATTAATAAATCAATATTGTTTTCAAGCCAAACCAAAAAGTCAGTGCTGCCCAAAATCGCGTACTTAATGACTTCAGCTAAGCCTGCTGAGAACTCACGAGCAGGTAAAGTGCGAAGAGACTCTAAATCAATAAATACCGCTTCAGGTTGGTAAAAAGCACCAATCATGTTTTTGCCCAGCGGGTGGTTGATGGCTGTTTTGCCGCCAACAGAAGAGTCCACTTGGCTCAGTAATGTGGTTGGAATTTGGATGAATGGCACACCGCGTTGGTAAGTTGCCGCCGCAAAGCCAACCATATCACCAATCACGCCGCCACCTAGGGCAATTAACGTGGTACTGCGTTCAGCCATATTTTGCAATAAGCCATCAAAAATGGTATTTAAGGTTTCCCAGTTTTTGTAACATTCGCCATCTGGCAAAATAATGGTGAAGTAGGTCGCATTAAGCGCATCTAAGGCATCCTGAACGCGCTCTAGATAAAGGGGTGCAACAGTTGTATTGCTGATAATGGCAACAGGTGCATTGGGCTTTAAGGTCAAGTGTTGGCTCAGTTGTTGCAACAAGCCTGCTTGAATGTGAATGGGGTATTGTTTAGATGGGGTATCGACCCAAGTGGTTATCATAATGCACCTTGTTTTTGTTTGTCTGAGAATGCACGAATAATGATTTGCACAATGTCGCTAATGGCGTCATTTTGGGTTGGTACAATTAAGTCGGCAGCCTCCCGGTACAAGGGATCGCGCTGTGCATACAATGGCTCAAGTGCTTCGCGTGGATTATCAACCTGTAATAATGGGCGGCTTTTATCGTACTGTGTGCGCTCTAAGATGGTATCAATGTCGGTATGCAAGTAAATTACCATGCCTCGACTTTGTAAGCAGTGGCGATTGTTTGGGCGCAAGATGGCACCGCCGCCCGTGGCTAAAACAATATTGGGTTTTTGTGTGAGTTCATCAATGATTTCTTCTTCTCGCTCACGAAAACCTGTTTCGCCTTCGACTGCAAAAATGGTATTGATACTGGCGCCTGTTTTGTGTGTGATTTCATGGTCAGAATCAAAGAATTCTTGACCCAAAACGTGTGCCAATTGTTTACCAATGGTGGTCTTGCCAGCTCCCATTAAGCCGACCAAAAAAATACTGCCTGCTATTTTATCCATAGCAGGCATTGTATCGTAACTTATTTCCTATTGGCTATTTATTTAATCGATTTAATAGCGTAGGGCATTGGTTGTATTAGGAACAATACGCGGCGTAATGAAAATCAACAATTCACTCTTGGTATTTGATCTGCTTTTGGTTTTGAACAGATAGCCGATTAAAGGAATGTCGCCTAGCAATGGAATTTTATTTTCAGAGATGGAATTGTCCTCTTCATAAATACCACCAAGAATCAAAGTGCCACCATTTTCTACCATGGCTTGTGTCGTGATGTTGTTGGTGTCAATAGCAGGCTCGCCATTGCTGGTAATTTTAGAAACCGAATCTTTGTTAATTTGTAAATCCATGATGATATTGCCATCAGGGGTGATTTGCGGAGTAACCGTTAAGCCCAATACTGCCTTTTTGAACGAGGTAGACGTTGCACCAGAAGAGCTAGCCTCTTGATATGGAATCTCCGTACCTTTTTCAATGGTGGCTTCTTTTCTGTCTTGTGTTAGAACGCGAGGTGAAGAAATAATTTTTACCGTACCTTCTTCTTGTGCGGCATCAATGGTTAAACCCACAATAGATGAGGCACCTTGGCGCACCACGCCCATGCCATTTACTGGAATCCAACCATCAGTGCTGTCACCAAGGATTCGGCCACCAAATTGACCGCCGCCACTCCATTTTTTGCTATTGCCAGCATAATTAATTTTTGCACCTAGTGTGCGCATGAAGCTGTCACGTGCCTCTACAATCCGTGCTTCAATCATTACTTGTTGTGCTGCGACATCCAGTTCCTGAATCAAATCTTTGAATTTTCGAATCACAGTAGGGTTGTCGGTAATAATCAAAGTATTGGTTGATGGGTCAATTAACGCACTACCACGGCTTGATAAAATCGAGTTGCGATCCACGTTGCCAGTGCCATCACCTAATTTTAAAATATCCTTAAACTCTTCGACATTTTTATAACGCAATTGGAAAGTTTGAGAGACCAAAGCGCCTAAATTTTGAATTTCACTTTCATATGTCAGGGTTTTTTTGTCTTGCTCGAACAACTCATCTTTGGGCGCAATGTTGATGATATTGCCTTGTTTTCGCATATCTAGATTGCGGGCCTTCATCACCAAATCTAAGGCTTGATCCCAAGGTACATCTTTTAGATTCAATGTCATGCTGCCAGTTACAGTGTCACTGGCCACAATATTCATGCCGGATTCTTTGGCCAGAATTTGCAAAATGGTGCGCACATCAATGTTTTGGAAGTCTAAGGTTACTTTGCCGCCAGTAAAGTTCTTTTTGCGAGATAAAGGCGATTGCGCATCGGTTAGATTGGTTTTTGGTAGAATTTCAAAAACATACTTACCATTTTCAGAATACTCTTTGTAATCCCAAGAATCTTTGTTGGTAATGGTGATTAAAGTGTTGTTGCCGATGCGGGCCATTTGTACGGATTGCACAGGTGTTAATAGCTCACTGGTATCGAGCTTTTTTTGGTCAGCAGCTGCAACAGCCACATTGGGGTATTGAATGGTTAGGCTGGCAGCATTCTGAGAAATATTGGGTTTTGGGGCATTTTTGGGTAAAGTCAACAGGATACGTCCACTGCCATTTTTGCCTTTTGCAAACGACATTTGCATGGGAACGTCTGTTGCTGCAACATCATTATTAAAAGAATTTTTGCTAGGACCAGTATTAATGGTCACGGTTTCTTTGATGATAATTGGCGGTGTTTTGGCAACGGGTGCGGCAGCCTTTGTGGTGTAAGAGGCTGATGCAGCATTAGATGCTTTGGTTGCAGTGCTTAAGTATACCCAAATTTCATCATTTTTTCGTTCGGTGTAGTACTCACTGGGTTTGTTTAAGCTCAATGCAACGCGGGCGCGTTTACCATCTCCTGCTGCAACAATTTCTTTCACCAGCGAGTCATTGAACTCAAGTTGAGATTGAGGCAGTCTGGCGCTACTGTTGCTAAAATCCAAAACCAAAGCAGAGTCATTTTGGCTTAAGAAGCCTTTGGGCTCAACCAAGTCACGGTCAAATTTGATTTTAATGATTTTTTGATTGTCTGATAATGAGGTCACTTTAATATCTGTAATGGCACCAGCAAATGCAGACTGGCAAGCTGCGGCTAAACCTATTGCAGATAAAACTTTTACTGTATTGTTTTTCATGTTATTGCCTTTTAAGTTTGATTTTCAATTGATATTATTTTTTAATTATCTGTGCCCGTGGTGTTGATTAAGGAAATCTGTGCTTCCCTTTTGTCCCAATCACCATCTGAGTTTTCGACCGTTTCTTGTATCAGAATTTGGTCAGGTTCAATTTTGATAATCTTGCCGTAATTGCTGCCCACATAGTTACCAATATGGACGGTATAAGTATGTCCATCTACCTGAATAAAGGCGGAGGGTTTTTTGCTGCTGATTAATGAGCCCACATATTGCAGTTGATCAAGGTCAAAATTTTCCAAAATCTCTTTAGAGCGGCTAAGGTCAGGTGCATTTTCTGATGACTTATTGTTGTTTTTTAAATCTTTAAGTCGCATTGGATCAAATGCATTTAAGCCTTTATAAGCAGGAGGATTGTATTCTTCCAATACAGTTAATTCAGGTGCCTCACGAGGTATGATTCGTTGTGCAGCTGCGGTTTGCTGATTACTTACCCACTCTCGTAAGTCACTGTGCTGGCTGCAACCAGTTAGGGTGAGTAAGCCAAATGTAATTAATAATGTCTTTTTCATGACAATGTCCTATAAAAAATGAATTGAAATATTAAATGAACTTAATCAATTCATTCTTCCGTGGCGTTGGCAGGTGGTGTTTGTTCTGCAGTAGCATCAGCTGCATCATCAGAATTTGACTTGGCAGCAGTATAGGTATTGGCAGTTGCAGTTAAGGTTAAGCGAGATGCTTTATTGGCATCGTTTGCATTAACAGGCAGTAAATTCATGTTGTCAATGGTGATAATTCGTGACAATGAACCCACATCTTTTGTAAAGTTAGCCAATTGCTCATACGAGCCAGTAATGGCAATTTTATACGGTAAGATGTCAATGGAGTCTGCGCTGATAATGGCCTGCGGTTGTAAGCTATCCATGCTCATATTGTTGTTGGTGGCTGCAATATTGAGCTCTTGAATCAAACGTGGCACCTCAGTGTCTGTAGGCAATTGTTTTAACAAGATTGCAAAAGACTTGCGTAATTGTTCTAGCTCTGTTTTCAGAGAATTAAAGTTTGCCGCTTGAATGGCTTTGCTTTCAAATTCTGTTTTGAGGCTAGCTTCTTTGTTTTCTAACTCACTCAAATCACTTAGCTGAGAGCTGAAAACAACAAAGTAGGCCAATATCACAATGAGCAATGCCAGTGCAGCACCAATGCCAATTTGTATGGGCATTTTGAGTAAGTACAGCTTATTAAAATCAATTTTTTTAAGGTCTAGTTTAGCCATTTTATTGATCCCCGTTGTTGTTTGCAGTGTCTGATGCATCTTCAGTTTGTGCTTTAACCAAAGACACTTTCAAAGAAAATGATTGTGCATCAGTGTCTTTTTTAATACTCTCTAACTCTGGTAGTTCAAAGATGCCTGAGCTTGGCAGCGCTTTCATGAACATGGCCACTTTATTGTCACTATTGGCTTTGCCTGTTAAAGAATAATTAAAATCATCACTGCTTTTTAGTGTGGTTAAGTAGACACCATCAGGGGTTAATGTATTCAAACTGTTCAAGACTTGTGCCGCAGTAAAACGACGGTTTTGCAATTCTTCTACTTTGCTTTTACGGGCTAAAAATTCCTCTTTTTCTTGTTTAAGCTGACTGACCTCTTTGATTTTGGCATTTAAGGCCTCTGTCTCAGTGCTGAGGTAGGCGTTACGAGATTCTTGGTTGCCAATGGCTTGGCTTAGACCAATAAAAATTAAGGCAGAGATGCCTACGCCAACAATACCAGCTAAAA